>JAFWDX010000348.1 GCA_017515945.1 Blautia sp.
ACAATATCAGAGAATGTTGTAACTGTTCCGTCATTATACTCGTGTGATTGAATAATGGAATGTTTACCTGGTTTTTGGCACGGTATATACTGAGGCTCTAAATACGTGGGATTAAAGATTTCCACGGATATATTTATCCTGAGATGACAAACAGTCCTTCAGTGGAGGAAACGTATGAATATAGAAAAAATATGCATCCGCTGTATGCGTGAAAAACCGTCCAGTGAGGAAGCCTGTCCTTATTGCGGCTTAGATCCGGCTAAATACGAGGCCCCATCAAATGCGCTGGAGCCGATGACCGTCCTGAATGGCCGTTATCTGATCGGTACATCGCTTGGCAGCGGAGGATTCGGAATCACATATATTGCGTATGATCTGGTTCTGGAGCATGTTCTGGCCATCAAGGAGTTTTTTATACAGGGAAGCATGTACCGGGACAGCAGGACCACTTCAATTGTTTCCGTAGTGACAGGCAATTATTCGCAGGAAAAAGTATATGAGGTTTCGCGGGAGAGGTTCAAGCAGGAAGCAAGATTGCTTCTGAACCTGGCGCATACACCAGGTATCGTCAAGGTCCATAATTATTTTGAAGAAAACGATACAGCCTATATGGTGATGGAGTATCTGGACGGAAAAACACTGAAGGATTATGTGCGGCAGCAGGGAGGCAGACTGCCCGCCAAGGATGTTCTGGAAAAAATGCATCCCGTGATCTCATCGCTGCAGACGCTTCACAAACTCAAAATATTTCACAGAGATATCAGTCCGGATAATATCATGGTGATGAAGGACGGTTCGCTGGTTCTGTTTGATTTTGGCGGCGTCCGTATGCCGGTGGAGGAGGGGCAGCACAGCAGCATCGCGCTGGTGAAGGCGGGGTATTCTCCCCTTGAACAGTATTCCAGCGGAGAGCAGGGACCCTGGACGGATGAATATGCCCTGGCCGCCACGATCTATTATTGTGTGACCGGAAAAACACCTTGTCCCTCTGTAAAACGGATCGATGATCCGGATCCTCTGGAAGCGCCCAAGACACTTATACCGGACCTGCCATCCGGAATGAATACTGCGCTGCTCAAGGCCATGTCCCTGAAAGCCACGGACAGATATCCGGATTTAAATGGTTTTGAGAATGCTTTATATAACACTGCACCACTGCCTGATCCCGCTCCCAAAGGAGATACGGGCACTGGCGGCCAGGATCCGGTAAAAAAACCCGGAAAAAAACTGCTGCCGGTCTGTGTTGCCGGAATTGCATTGATCGGTGCGGGAGTTATTTTTCTGGCAGGAAAGAATTTTATCTCTGGTAAGACAGATCCGTCGACAGAGAAACCAGATGCGAAGGTCGAAACGTCATCTGAGCAGGTTATAACACCTGAACCATCGGCAGAACCGAAGCTGACAGTCATATCGACATCGGAAACTGAAAATGTCATTATGACAGAGGAAACTGCGGCAGATGAAACGACGGAGGTGGACAAAACGACAGAGGAGACTACTGCTGCACAGGAACCTGTGCCGACTACGGAAGAGGTGACAGAAGAACCGGCCGAGGAACCCCGGGAGGATATTCCGGCGGTATTGGATAAAACCATCCGGATTCCTGTTAAAGTGGGTGACCAGGAACGAGAGCTTGAATTCATAAACGAAACTTCTCTCGAGGGAACGAGGCTCGTGGTCATCAAATCCGTGGATCAGTCGGAGACAGCTGCTTATATGCCGGAGGATCTGCAAAAGAACGATCACGATGCAATTACTCTTTCCGAGAACAGATATGACCTGATCCTGGTAGGAGAAGCCTCGGAGAATGCAGGAACAGAATCTGCTGATCCGCCAGAAAACACTGAGTACATGCAGAGAAAAGGTGAGCGGAGGATCCTGAATCTGCCGCTTAAAGATATCGCTTCAGTGACCCTTAAGGAAGAAGACGGATATATTTATGCGGATTATACAAAGACAGATGGCTCCACGGTTTCAGAAAAGCCGTATCGACATATTTTTTATGAAAAAGAAAAAAAGATGTACTGCAGGACATCATCTCTGAACATCCGCCTTTTACCGGACACTGTCGCAGGACAGAGTTTTCTGCAGTACAGAATGAACAATGAGGTTACCATATGCGGTGAAGCAAAAGGGATCTTAAACGGCGCAGAAGCTGAGTGGTATATCGTAGGAACCGGATCAGGATATGGATATATTGCTGCAAATGAGCAATATCTGACTGATAAGAAACCGGAAACTGTTACCCCGACACAGGCAGCTGTGCCTGTTTCAGACTATGTCTACGATAATTATGACTATGTGGACAATACAGCTTCCGATTACGATAACTACTCTGATAACAGCAGTTCTTACACGGATGAAAGCTACGATAATTCAAGCAGCTGGACGGGATCAGATAATTATTCACAGGGAGGCTCCGACTCCTCTTCACATGACGGAGGCGGTGCATCTTCGAATGATGGGACATCTGAATCCGGATACTTTGGAGTCAGTGATCCTGATGTGGATGAAGACCCCAGTGCCGTGGATGAGAAATGGGATGATTCCTGGAACAATAATTAGAACAGTTACGAACAGGGCGGTTTGCCGGAAAATTTACTCACGAGAATAATTAAGATGAAGATATACAGATCTGCGAAGAGAATATTGCATGTTTTAATTTTTATGACAATCATATTCGGCTCCACGTCATCTTTATATGGGCGTGAGAATGAAGAAAATCTGGAGCTGTATAAACCTGTATTTGATCTGTATTTACGTGCAAAGTCAGAGCAGTGGGGCGTGATGGAGGCATTCGATCAGGGTTGTATCTGGGGAATCTCGTCGGATGACTGCGGGTACGCATTTATGGATCTGAATAGTGACGGGATCACTGAAATGCTCGTTGGCAATATTGACCCGCATCCTGAGAACAGCCAGGCAGCCGCTTTTTTCCTGGATCTGTATACGATCAGCAATGGTGAGCCGCTGCGCGTGATCCAGAACAGTGAAAATGCCGGGTATTTTCTGTGTGCTGACGGGACTCTCCTTAAGGATGCCAGCTGGGGAAATGACCTGATGTTTTCACATTACCGGCTTCCGGCGAGTGGCAGCTTTGTAGAGTACATTGATGGTGTGGAATATCTGTCGTCTGTTCGGCAGTACGTATACAGAGATGACCAGCTGATCACATCCGAGGGTTCAGCGATCACGGAAGAAGAGTTTGAAGGATATCGGCAGAATTTTGAATTCCGTGAAATTACATATATACCGTTTGAGGCGGATCGTGACTTGGCGGGAGATGTACCAGAGACTGGAGCGGATCTGTCTGCAGTCCGGGAGACGGAGGAGGAGCCGGCTGTCCTGTTATCAGAGCTGGTACCTGTGTGTCAGTATCCGGAGCTGCCGACGGGATGTGAGATGACATCGCTGGCGATGGTGCTGAATTACTGGGGAGTGGACACGGATAAGGAAGAATTGTCAGATGTCTATCTGGCCAAAGGGGAAGTAGGAACCGTAGATTTCAGAAAGGCTTTTGAAGGGGATCCGCGGGATATTTCTTCGTTTGGCTGTTATGCGCCTGTTGTGGCTGATACGGCCATAAAATGTCTTGCAGCCAGAGGATCGACGCTGCAGGTGTCGGATCTGACCGGTACAGAGCTTACGGATCTGTTTTCGTATCTGGATGATGGAGTACCGGTTATCGTCTGGGGGACACTTAACTGTGAAGAAGGCTTCTACAGCGTAACATGGGAGGTCAACGGAGAACAGCTGACATGGTATTCTCCGGAGCACTGCATGGTGCTGGTGGGATATGCTGAAAGGACTGTATGGGTGGCTGATCCATCTACAGGAAGGATCGTCAGCTATGACATGGATCTGTTCCGCCGCAGGTATGAGGAGCTGTACCGCCAGGCAGTTGTCATAAAATGATGGATTGTATATTTGAAATGAGGCGCCGGTATGAAGCTGTGTATGGGATGTATGTCGCTGCTGGAGGACCATGTCCATCAATGTCCGTATTGTGGATATATTGAAGGAACGACGCCTCCTGATGTCTATTTTCTGCTGCCGGGAACCAGGCTCGCAGGACGATATATACTTGGCAAGGTTCTTGGCTATGGCGGTTTTGGAATCACTTATATCGGGTTCGATACGATCCTGCGTGTGCCTGTCGCAGTAAAAGAATATTTTCCAAACGGCTGTGCTACACGAAGACCGGGAACCATGCATGTGACGGTATACTCAGGAGATGCCGCAACGTTGTTCAGTTATGGCCTGGACAGTTTTATAGAAGAAGCCCGGAGACTTGCCCTGCTTAGAGGAACAGAAGGCGTCGTGCGTGTCTATGACTGTGTCCGTGAAAACTATACAGGCTATATCGTCATGGAGTATCTGAAAGGCAGGACAGTTAAAGAGCTCCTGAAGGAACGGGGCCGTCTTCCCTATGAAGAAGCCAAGAGCATTATTGTGCGGGTGCTGCGAACGCTGGAAAATGTTCATCGCGAGAACATGATCCATCGGGATATCGCGCCGGATAATATTTTTATTACGAACCGTGGAGAAGTCCGGCTTATCGATTTCGGCGCGGCGCGGTACGCTGTGTCTTCCCATTCTCAGAATTTCACCAGGATCCTTAAGCCTGGGTATGCGCCTGTGGAGCAGTATCATTCCAACGGCGAACAGGGACCATGGACAGATGTTTATGCCGCTGGATCCACCTTCTACAGGATGATCACCGGAAGAAGGACTCCGGAGTCAATTGAACGTCTGATGCAGGATACTTTGATCCTGCCTTCAGCCTTCGGTGTGCCAATCCCTCAAAAGGATGAACAGGCGTTGATGAGGGCTCTTTCTGTCCGGAGAGAGGGGCGGTTTCAGACTGCATCGGAATTTGAAAGAGCGCTGGTAGAGGCCGGATATCCATCATCACCTGGAGCTGGAGGCCCATCCGGAACGGGAGGCGCATCCGGAGCGTGGGGACCATCCGGAACAGGAGAGTCATCCGGAGCGTGGGAACCATCTGTGACAAGAGGGTCATCCGAAACGTGGGGACCATCCGTAACAAGCGGGGCGTCCGGAACGGGAGGATCATTCGGACCGGGAGGGGCGTCCGGAACGGGAGGATCATTCGGACCGGGAGGAGCGTCCGGACCGGGAGGGACATCCGGAGAGTGGGGACCATCCGTAACAAGAGGGTCATCCGGAACGGGAGGACCATCCGGAACAGCAGAACATTCCGGTACGAAAAGGAATGGATCCACAGTCGGAACAGATCATAATGAAACGTCTGACAAACGTCTGATGAAAGACAAAAACCATAAGGGTTTTCCGTTCATATGGGCTGGCATCGGAACGATCGCTCTGTTGATCGTGATACTCGCGGCAGTGCTGTTTTTCAGATCTTCGGAAAACGGTGAAGAGAGCAGGGAAGCGCAGACAACCGGCGTGGGAAGCCAGGCTTCAGACCATGCCGGAGAAACACTTGAAGACAATGCCGAAGAGTCGATCCATATTGAAATGCTGACCGGTGAGAATGAAGACAGTGCTGAGAATGAAGAGAGTACTGATACTAAAGAGCATGTAAAGAAGTCAAAGAAAAAAGATAAGTCTAAGGAAGAGGACCTTGACTCTGATCTGACCGCAGATATGAGTACGCCGACACCTGTCGCGACCAGTACGCCGACACCTGAACCGACTGCAACCAGTACACCGACTCCGGAACCAACCCCAACCAACACGCCGACGCCAACCCCGACCAACACGCCGACGCCAACCCCAACCAATACGCCGACGCCAACCCCGACCAATACGCCGACGCCAACACCGACCAATACACCGACTCCGCTGCCAACAGCTACCGCAACACCCGTGCCGACCAGTACACCAT
>JAFWDX010000349.1 GCA_017515945.1 Blautia sp.
CCGATGAGGATACGATCCTCACTCAATGAAATAAGCTGCAACTGTGAAGGAGCTTGTGACTGAACAGTTACAAGGAGATTATGCCTGTACAGCTGCATAAAAAATATAAATACATGGAGGCACGATATTATTGAAAAACGGAAAACAGGCAGGCGGAAAAAGCAGCGGCGGTGTGAATCGCGGCGGCATTGCCATGTCTAAAAATAAAAAACAGCGGCCGACAGTTGCCAAGTCGCTGAAAGAAAAGCTTAAAGCCGTCTCCCGCCCTGCGCAGGAGAAGAAATACGCCAGCGTCGATCAGTACCTTTCCGAGATGGAGAAAAACAGCGTCGTCTTCAGAAAGGGCAGCTCTGCTGACAAGAAAAACCCGGATCAGACCAAAAAAGCGGTCCGGTCAGAAAAAAAGACCACGGACAGGAAGCCGGATAAGAGTTCATCGAAAAAGAACCGCAGCATCTCCGTTTCATCCATCACATCGGCGGCACCCGCACCTGTAGCGCCGGCCCGCAAAGAAAAAACGAGAAAATCCGTCGGCAAGCTCAGGATCATCCCCCTGGGCGGCCTTGAACAGATCGGGATGAATATTACGGCCTTTGAATACGGTGACAGCATTGTGGTTGTGGACTGCGGCCTATCATTCCCCGAGGATGACATGCTGGGCATAGACCTGGTGATCCCTGATGTGACATACCTGAGGGAAAACATTTCCAAAGTAAAGGGATTTGTTATCACCCATGGCCATGAGGATCATATAGGCGCTCTGCCCTATGTGCTCCGTGACATAAATGTCCCGATCTATTCCACCAGGCTGACACTGGCCCTTATCTCCAAAAAGCTGGAGGAGCACGGACTTCTCTCGACGACAAAGCTCAAGGAGGTCCGCCACGGTCAGGTCATCAACCTCGGCGAGTTCTCTGTGGAATTTATCAAAACGAATCACAGTATCCAGGACGCTTCGGCTCTCGCCATTTATTCACCGGCAGGGATCGTGGTACACACGGGAGACTTCAAAGTGGATTATACACCGGTCTTCGGTGACGCCATTGACCTGCAGCGCTTTGCAGAAATCGGGAGAAAGGGTGTGCTCGCGCTGATGTGCGACAGCACGAACGCCGAACGCCCGGGCTTTACCATGTCGGAGCGCACGGTAGGCAAGGTTTTTGACAATCTGTTTAATGAATACAAAAAGTGCAGGATCATCATCGCCACCTTTGCCTCAAATGTAGACAGGGTGCAGCAGATCATCGATTCGGCTTATCGGTTCGGACGCAAGGTGGCCGTGGAAGGACGGAGCATGGTCAATGTCATTTCCACCGCAGCGGAGCTGGGTTATCTGCGGATACCGGAGCAGACACTGATCGATACGGATGAGGTACGCAATTATCCTGATGAGAAGGTTGTGCTGATCACAACGGGCAGCCAGGGAGAATCCATGGCGGCTCTGTCCAGGATGGCTGCCAGCATTCACAAAAAGATCACGATCAAACCCAACGACGCCATCATTTTCAGCTCACATCCGATTCCCGGCAATGAAAAAGCTGTTTCAAAGGTCATCAACGAGCTGTCCATGAAAGGCGCCAGAGTCATATTCCAGGATGCGCACGTATCCGGCCACGCCTGCCAGGAGGAGATCAAGCTGATCTATTCCCTGGTACATCCCCGTTACGCGATCCCTGTCCATGGCGAATACCGCCATCTCACCGCCCAGAGACAGGTGGTGGAGGATCTGGGCATCCCGAAGGAAAACATTTTTGTGCTCAAATCCGGCAATGTGCTTGAACTCAATGATCAGAGCGCTTCCATCATCGGTTCCGTTCAGACAGGTGCGATCCTGGTGGACGGCCTGGGTGTGGGAGATGTCGGAAATATCGTTCTGCGTGACCGCCAGCGGCTGGCGGAGGACGGCATCATCATCGTCGTCATGACACTGGAGAGACACTCAAACCGTGTGCTTGCCGGTCCGGATATCGTTTCCAGAGGCTTTGTATATGTCCGGGAGGCGGAGGATCTGATGGAACACGCCAATGAAACTGTACAGAGGGCACTGAATGAGTGCCTGGATCATCATGTCACGGACTGGACCAGGATCAAAGCCGCGGTGAAGGATGCGCTGGATGATTATGTCTGGAAAAAGACAAAGCGCACGCCCATGATCCTGCCCGTCATAATGGAGGCATAAATGGATAAAATAGATGAAGGTGTCCGGATGCTGCTGGGGATCATTTATGACACACCGATCTATCAGGAATACCGCCGCCAGGAGGAGGCGCTCAAGCTTGACCCGCAGCTGTATCAGCGGGTAAACAGCTTCCGCGAAAGAAATTTCCGCCTGCAGAATTCTGTCTCGGACGGGGGAGTCTTTCAGGTGGCGGACAGTATTTACCATGAGTCGAGGGAGCTGCGCAAAAATCCTCAGGTCAACGCTTACCTGGATGCGGAGCTGGCCATGTGCAAGATGATGCAGAGGATCGCCCGCAGCATGGTAGACGGTATTGAGTTTGACATCCCTGATATTGGCTGAAAAGTGGGGCTGACACTATGGGAAATGTAGTTTACAAATTGGAGAAGGCCGGGCTCGCCGCGGCAGGCGCGGCCTTCAGAGTCGCGTTCTATGTCTGCGTGGCGGTGCTGATCTTCTGGTGCGGCAAGCATGCGTATACATTCGGATATCAGGTCTTTAATCAGGAGGCCATGAGCCCGGGGGACGGGCAGGAGGTCTCCGTGATGATCCCGGAGGGCGCGGACGACTACCAGATCGCGCAGATCCTTGAACGCAACGGCCTGATCGCGGATGCGCGGGTTTTCTATGTACAGGAATTTTTCACTGATTTCCGCGGTGCCATGCATCCCGGTACGTATACGCTGAGTACAGCCTATACGCCGGGGAGGATCATGGGTATCCTGGCCGGACAGGATGAAGAGGACGAGGAACAATGACCGATGAAGAGAGATTCCGCGTCTTTCTTGCCTCGATGGAGCCGGATCTGCCTGAGCAGCTCAGGGAACTGGAGCAGGCCTGCAAAAGGGACAAAGTGCCGCTGATCCGCCCGCAGATGCAGAGTCTTCTGCGGGTGCTGACCGCGCAGATAAGGCCACGCAGGATCCTGGAGATCGGAACAGGGGCCGGCTTTTCCGCTCTGTTCATGTACAGCTGTGCGGGAGATTCTCCTGAGATCGTGACGATCGAGAGCGACCCTTCCCGGGCGCAGAAAGCCCGGGAAAATTTTGATCGTTCTGGCTGTCCGGACCGGTTCCGGCTGTTGGAGGGCGATGCTTCCCGGGTGCTGCCTGCTCTGGACGGCAGTTTTGACCTGATCTTTATGGATGCCGCAAAAGGACAGTACATCCACTGGCTGCCGGATATGCGCAGGCTTATGCATACCGGCAGCGTTCTTGTTTCTGACAATGTGCTTCAGGAGGGGAGACTCCTGGAGTCCCGATATATGGTGGAGAGAAGGGACCGCACGATCTACAGGAGGATGCGGGAATATCTGCACGCGCTGACCCATGACCCGGGTCTGGCGACCACCATACTCCCGATCGCAGATGGAGCGGCCCTGTCCGTACGTCTGGAGGAAAAAACATGAATAAAGTTGTGACTGAACAGTCACGGAAAGTTGAACTGCTGGTCCCGGCCGGGAGTCTGGAGGTCCTTAAGATCGCCGTAGTGTTCGGCGCGGACGCAGTCTATATCGGCGGGGATGCCTTTGGGCTGCGTGCCAAGGCAAAAAATTTCAGTCCGCAGGAAATGGCTGAGGGGATCGCTTTTGCCCATGCGCACGGCGTAAAGGTTTACGTTACGGTAAACATCATCGCTCACAATGAGGATCTCCCCGGTGTCCGGGATTACCTTGCTCAGCTGGGCGAGATAAAGCCGGATGCCCTGATCATTGCGGATCCGGGGATCTTTTCCCTGGCCAGGGAAATCTGTCCGGAGCTGGATATTCATATCAGCACGCAGGCGAATAATACGAATTATGAGACCGCCATGTTCTGGCAACGCCTGGGGGCCGTCCGGATCGTTACCGGCAGAGAACTGTCTCTGGAGGAGATCCGCACAATGAGGATGCACCTCGGTGAGCAGATGCAGATCGAAACCTTTGTGCATGGAGCCATGTGTATTTCCTATTCCGGCAGGTGCCTGCTGAGCAGTTTTCTGGCCGGCCGGGATGCCAACCGGGGGAGCTGTTCCCACCCGTGCCGCTGGAAATATTATGTGATGGAAGAGACGAGGCCGGGTGAATATATGCCTGTCCTGGAAAATGAACGGGGCACATTTCTGTTTAATTCAAAAGACCTGTGCATGATCGACCATCTGGACGATCTTATGGAGGCGGGAATCGACAGCTTTAAGATCGAGGGCCGGATGAAGACCGCATTGTATGTGGCCTCAGTCACCCGCGCGTACCGTCATGCCATTGATGAGTGGATCAGGGATCCTGAAAGCTACCGGGCACATAAGGCTCAGTATCTGGCACAGGCAGCTGCCTGCACTCACAGGAGCTTCACTACAGGCTTTTTTTATGGCCGCCCGGATCAGGAAAGCCAGATCTATGAAGAAAGCACCTATATCCGCGAAGCGGTCTATCTGGGATATGCCCAGACGGATGCGCAGGACGGCTGGTTCAGGCTCACACAGAAAAATAAGTTTTGTACAGGCGATGAGATCGAGCTCATGCGGCCGGACGGGTCAGATCTCGCCGCAAAGGTACTGGGGATCCGGGATCTCGAGGGGAATGACATGTCCAGCGCGCCGCACGCCCGGCAGGAGCTGTGGATCCGTCTGGATATTCCTGCAGCACGGTATGATATCCTGAAGATGCCATCCGGGGATGCCAAAGAGCGTAACTGTTCAGCTTTTGTTCCACACACCTGCCAAGGCACGCCTGCGGTGTCGCAGTAAATGCGAGGTGCTGACTGAGCAGTTACCAAAGAGCCTATAGAGGAGAATATGTCTTGAAAAAGAAAATCGATCAGCTCCTGAGCGGGCATTTTGAATATGAGCTTCCCGGCCTGGATTTTTCTCAGGACAGGATATCCGTTACGATCCCGGCCGGTGAGACGCTGCAGAGCGAAATGTACTTTGCTGCGAAGGACGGACGCCGGATCCGCGGGATGATCACATCCTCGAGCCGGAGACTGGTGCCCGGTCTGACTTCTTTTTCCGGAGAAACGATCCGGCTGACATACGGAGTCGATGCCGCAGGCATGCAGCAGGGGGATACCGTATGCGGCAGGCTGACCTTTACGACCAGTGTGGGTGAGGAGTCCGTTCCCTTTGAGATCAGGACCCAGGGGCAGGAGCTTTTGACCGGCAGCGGGAGTGTACGTACGCTGGAGGAATTCACACAGCTGGCCCGGCAGGATTTTCGGGAAGCCTTTCATCTGTTTACCTCTGCGGATTTCGCCGGGATCATACAGGGCGAATCCGGTCGCTGCCAGGCCCTGCTCAAGGGGTTCTCGCGGCAGCCTGTGACATATCAGCATCTGGAAGAATTCCTGATCTCCACAAAACAGAAAAAACCGGTTACGGTGAAGATCGCACAGGAGAAAGCGGAATATTTTGAAGTGAAAGAATCCCGCAGGGAGTCCGTTGTGATCACCCGCAGCGGCTGGGGGCACCTGCGTCTGGATATCGAGGCGGAGGGCGGTTTTGTCGAACCGGTCCGCAAGGTGATCACCCAGGATGATTTCATCGGCAGCCGCTGCGAACTGGAGTATGTGATCCGGGCGGATGTCCTGCAGAAAGGACGCAGACGGTCCAGGCTGCTGATCAGCAGCCCGTACCAGACGCTCTGCCATGAGATCCTCGCCAGCCGGGAGCCTGCCGCGCTCCTGCGGGTTTCTGTGCGGGAAAAGGCCGCCAGGCTTGCCATGATGAAGGATTATCTGCGGTACCTCTGTCAGGAGATCTCGTTTGAAGAGTGGGCGCATACCAGCCACACCATCCTGACACAGCTCCAGGCGGAGGGGATCGAAGGGCCTGATTATCAGATGTTCGACGCCTGGCTTCTTCATCAGGAAAAAAAGGATGAAGAAGCGATCGGTATTCTGAAAAAATATATGGACAAGACCTATTCTCGCCAGGAGATCGATCTGGCCGGAGCATTCCTTTACCTCTGCCTGGTCACCGGCCTGGCGGGAGAGAGGGAACAGATCCAGAAAAGGATCCAGAACCTGTATATGCAGAAGGGCGACAGCATGCTGCTGCTGTGGTGCCTGCTGCAGCTGGATCCTGAGCTGAGCGGCAGCTCATCCAGGTCGTTGGTGGCCATGGAGGAGCTCTATGACAGAGGATGCCGCAGTCCCTTCCTGTATATGGAAGCCTGGAGATGCGCATGCGAAGATCCCTCCGCCATGCATCAGCTCAGCGGCTTCTGGACACAGGTCATGGCTTTCGCGGCGCGCCGTGGGCTTCTGCAGGAGGAGCTGTCGAGGCGTTTCGCTTATCTGGCCGGTTATGAGAAAGAATATCGGCCGCTGGTGGCGACCGTACTGGAGAAATGCTGCCGGGTATTTCCGTCTGACGATACGCTGCAGGCTCTCTGCAAATATATCATCAGAGGAAATCCCAGAAGGGCTGAGTATTTCTGCTGGTTTGAACAGGCTGTCCGTCATGGGCTCCGGCTGACCCGCCTGTATGAATATTATGTGGAGACGATGGACACTTCCGTAAAAAGATCTCTGCCGCGCAATCTGCTGATGTATTTCAAATACAATTCCGATTCGCTGGGGGATTCCAAAAAGGCGTTCATCTATGCCGGTGTCGTGCAGGATAAGGAAAAAGACCGTTCCACATATGAGATGTACAAGCAGCATATGAAGGAGTTCACACAGGCCAAGCTCTTACAGGGGGCCATCAGTCCCTATTATGCCATCCTTTACCGGGAGTTCTTCAGCGAACCGTCTGTCGTGGCGGATGCCGCGGCGCTGGCCAGACTGCTTTTCACCTGCCGGATCTATACGGACGAACCCAGGGTGCGCCAGGTCATCGTCCGCCATGACCAGCTGATGAGAGAAGATATCTATCCCGTGATCAAGGGCGCCGCTTATCCGAGGATCTATACAGATGATGCGGTGATCCTTTTCCAGGATGAAAAGCAGCGTCGATATGAGGCGACCGTGCATTACAGCCGGGAACGCCTGCTCGAGGATCCGGAGCTCGTGAGGAGGGTCCTGGGCATGGGCGTGGAGGAGCCGGGGGTATTGCTCAACTACGCCGAAAATCATCAGGTTGAGGCTTCCAACCTGCTTATCTTTGAGAACCTCTGTACGGAGGAGAGCTTTTCGATCGGTTACCGCAGGCAGGTGCAGAAAAGACTGCTGGATTACTTTACGCAGAACAGCCGGGAGGAGACGCTGGACGATTATCTCAAGGCGCTGGATCTGCGGGAATATGCGTATGTGGACAAACCCAGGATACTGAGCCTGTTGATCGAGCGCGGCCTTTACACACAGGCTATGCAGCTGGTCGAGGAATTCGGCTGGGAGGGCGTGGATCCCAGATACCTGCTGAGACTGGCCAGCCGGCGGATCGAGGAGGCCATACGTCTGACTCCGGATGCACAGCAGCCGGACAATGAGCTGCTGGCCATGGCCGATTATATTTTTGATGCCGGATACTTTGATGAGACGACCCTGACCTATCTGATGAGATGGCGTACCGGACCGGTCAGCAAACTCCTGGAGCTCAGATCCCATGCCGAAGGCTTCGGACTGGATACCTGCAGCCTTGAGGAAAAGATCCTCTCCGCGCTGATGTTTACCTCCGATTACCGTAAGGAAGGGGAAAGTGTGCTGGTCTCATATCTGCGCCACGGCGGCAAGGAACGGATCGTCTGCGCATATCTGTGCCAGATGTCCTATGGGACTTTTGTGAAAGAGTATCCGATGAGCCGCACGATCCTGTCCATTCTTTACAAAGCTTATACGGGCGGATGGGAGACCGACCGGATCTGTCATCTGGCGCTGCTCAAGGAACTCTCCCGGGGGAAAGCGGAAAATATCCCTGTCGCCCGAATAGAAAACGAGCTGCTCGCAGAATGCGTTGAGGCCGGACTGAGGTTCGCCTTTTTCCGTCGGCTGCTGCCGCGGCAGCTGGCCAGATGGCAGCTCGACGACAAGGTGTTTGTGGAGATCCACGAGGATCCGTCCGCAAAGGTCACGCTGTTTTATCGTCTGGATACGGGACTGGGACGCCACTCAGCCTATACCAGCGAACCGATCCCGAATGTGTATCAGGGGATATTCAACCGGGGTTTTACATTGTTTTACGGAGAAAGCATCCATTACTATTTCCAGGTTGAGACGGAAGGACAGGTCCGGCGCACATCTGAGCGGGCCCTGACCATGAATCGCGTCGAGACCGCCTCTGCCAGTAAATATCAGAGGATCAATCAGATGCTCGCATCCCGTCGGCTCGGCAGAAAGAGCCAGGTCACGGAAAAGATGCAGGAGTATCTGCGCCAGGAACAGTCCGTAAAGGAAATGTTCAGGCTCCGGTAATGCATGCGGGAGGCGTTTATGAATGAAATCCGTGATCTGATCATAGGAATAGATTTTGCCCGGGGCAGTTCACAGATCACTTATTATGACAGGAGGGCGGGGGAACCCAGATCCGTTCCGGAAAAAGCCGGTAGCGCGGACTTTGAGATACCCACACGTCTGTGCATCGGCACCGGCAGAAAGGAATACTGTATCGGTTCGGAAGCGTTGTATTTCGCCCGTGAACAAAACGGTATCCTGACGGATGATCTGTATGAACTGGCGCTGAGCGAGAAGCCGGTCCGACTCCATGAAAAGAGCTGGCCGGTGCATGAGCTGCTGGCAAAATATATTGTCGGGCTTCTGGACGTGCTGGGGATCTCCGATGTCGTGAGAAATACCCGCTGCCTGATGGTAGCCGTCAGGGAACTGTCGCCTGTTCTGGTCCGGAACCTGAGCCGTGCCTGCGAGGAGCTTGGTTTCGGCAGAGATGAGTACAGCCTGCTGGATTACAGCCAGTGTTTCTTCTACTATGCCATGACGCAGCGGAGGGAAAACTGGAACCGGAACATCGGCTGGTATCAGTTCCAGGGAAACGATGTGACCTTCCGCAAGCTGTCCGTGACTTCAGGCGCGCCGCCGGTGCTGATCCGGCTGCGACAGGCAGGCAGGAGAACACTGCCGGAGGAACAGCTGGACAGGGATACGGTCTTCACCGGCTTCGTCAAGGAGACCCTGAGCGCTGAACTGTATTCCTGTATCCTGATCACTGGAGAAGGTTTTTCGAGAGAGTGGTCTTCCCGCAGTGCCCGGGTCATGTGCCAGCAGCAGAGAAAGGTTTATTATGGCAACAATCTCTTTGCCAAAGGCGCCTGTGCGGCAGGAAAAGAGCGCAGGGAAGACAGAAATCTGAAGAATTACCGTTTCCTGAGCGATTCCATGATCCTGACCAATGTGGGGATGGACATGCGGGTGGGCGGTGCGTCTGCCTATGTGCCGCTGATCGAGGCCGGAAAGAACTGGTACGAATATCATATCGATTTTGAAATGATCCTTGACGGTGAGAAGGAACTGGCGTTCCTTGTGTCCGGTGCGGGAGAGAACATAAGCCGCAAAGCCGTGATGGCGCTTGAAGGGCTGCCCTCGCGGCCTCCGCGCACGACCAGACTGCAGGTCCAGATGCATTTTACTTCCCGGGAGCTTTGCCACGTGGAGGTCCGGGATCTGGGCTTCGGGGAGATGTTCCCGGCCTCCGGCAAAGTCTGGAAAGAAGAGATCGACTGGGCCGGAAGCCTGCCGGTGGGCTCTGCGGCGGCTCCGGATGTGGTGGAAGCCACGGCTGTGACCACTCATGAAGCGGAGCTGCATGCCGCAGCACCGCAGGGTGAACCTGTCCATGAAACGGAGCCGCATGCCGCAGCACCGCAGGGTGTACCCGCCCATGAAGCGGAGCCGCAAGCCGCAGCACCACAGGATGAACCCGCCCATGAAGCAGAGCCGCATGCTGCAGCACCGCAGAGTAGATCCGCTCATGAAGCGGAGCCGCAAGCCGTTGCGCAGCAGAGTGAACCCGCCCATGATACGAAGCCGCAAGCCGCAGCACCGCAGGGTGGTTCCGCCCATGATGTGAAGCCGGCCGCGGCAGAACATGACGCGCCCGCTTATAACGCAGAGCCTCCTGCCGGCGCTGAACAAAAAGCACCGCCAGTCCATTCATGGCCGGCAGCAGAACCGCTGCAGGCAGATCAGACGGAAACAAAGCAGCCGGAGATCCAGCTGTGGGGATTTGTCAGGCAGCGCAGGAGCAGACGCCTTCAGGTTAAAAGGCGGCGCCGCAGACTGACCCGCAGAAGAAGAGGATTGTTCGGGAAGGAAAGAACCGGGCATAATCCCATATTGCAGGAGGAACAGCCGTGAGCGGATTTATTCTGTGTCAGGTCAAAAGGGCAAATCAGCCGTTTTTCCTGAAAAACATACAGGTGAATATTTTTTCAATCGAGGAGCTGTGCTACTTCCTGTATCATAATCTCAGCCTCGCTGACGAGAGTGTCTTCAATGAGGAGCTGTGCTTCTGGATTTCAAATGAACTGGGCCTGGTCGGCCTGGGCCAGAGGCTGCGTATCCTGCTCGGACGTTCTGCGTCACTGGAGGATCTGGTGTATCCCATCTTCAAGGAGGTCGGTTATCTGACCTACGATGAGCTGAAGTCGATCCGTACCAGGCTGAACATCATGAACCGCGAGTCCCTCCTGGAGAGGGAAAAGCACAAAGGTGACGCGTTCGTTATCAATGGGATGTATGCCAAAGCCATCGCATTGTACCATCAGGTGCTGGAGGATCCGGCACTCCATGCAGAACCTACGCTCCGCGCGGATATCCTGCACAATCTCGGCTGTGCCTACAGCTATATGTTCCAGATGGAAAAAGCCGCACAGTGTTTCCGGGAGGCGCTGGATCTGACAGGATCGGAGGAGGATACGATCACGTATCTGCTGGCCTGCAGCAGCATCATGAGCGCCGAAGAATACGACAGACATCTGCTGGAGCTGGGGGTTTCCCTTGATGTTTCGTTCCTGGCTGCGCAGGAACGCCGGCGCGTGGAAAGCATGCCGGCACCGGACGCCGGATCGGCGGATTCGGATCATATGCTGGCAGAGCTGATGGCTCAGTATCACAAGTGTACAGCAGAATGAATGAAGCACAGGTCCGAACTGGGGAATCCTGCCAATTGAAATTCCTTCACCTTGGGGGTATAATGCAGATGCCAAATACATAAATTGCGGGAAAACAAGCCGTCCGGCATCCTGCGGGGATACAAGAAAGGAAAGGGTGATACCCATGGAGAAAAAAGAGCAGCTCTACGAGGGCAAGGCAAAAAAGGTTTTCGCTACAGAGGACCCGGATGTCGTGATCGTAAGCTATAAAGATGACGCAACAGCCTTCAACGGGGTGAAAAAGGGTACGATCCAGGGCAAAGGCGTGATCAATAACCGTATGACAAACCTGGTATTTCAGAAGTTTGAGGCAGCCGGTATCCCCACTCATTTTATCGAGGAACTGAACGACCGTGAGACCGCGGTCAAAAAGGTGGAGATCGTACCGCTCGAGGTGATCGTGCGCAACGTGGCAGCCGGGAGCTTCTCAAAACGCATGGGCGTGGCAGAGGGAACGGCGCTGCTTTGTCCGATCCTCGAGTTCAGCTATAAAAACGATGATCTGGGTGATCCGTTTATCAACGACGATTATGCGTTGGCGCTGGGCCTTGCCACCCGTGAGGAACTGGACACGATCCGTTCCACGACCCTCAAGGTCAATGAGATCATGAAGGAGTATTTCCTCGGCGCAGGTCTGAAGCTGATCGATTTCAAGATCGAATACGGCCGTTATCACGGACAGATCCTGCTGGCGGACGAGGTGTCTCCGGATACCTGCCGTCTCTGGGATGCCGAGACGAACGAAAAGCTCGACAAGGACCGTTTCCGCAGAGATCTGGGCAACGTGGAGGAGGCCTATCAGGAGGTCTTCCATCGTCTTGGCCTTGACTGAGGAGAAAACGCATGAATACGGATCGTTATATCAGCCCGCTGTCCCAGCGCTATGCCAGCCGTGAGATGCAGTTCATCTTTTCCCAGGACATGAAATTCCGCACCTGGAGAAAACTCTGGATCGCGCTGGCCGAGACGGAAAAGGAACTGGGCCTGCCCATCACGCAGGATCAGATCGACGAGCTGAAGGCTCACGCCGAGGATATCAACTATGAAGTAGCTGCCGCCCGGGAAAAAGAAGTGCGCCATGATGTGATGGCCCACGTGTATGCCTATGGTGTGCAGTGCCCGAAGGCAAAGGGCATCATCCATCTCGGCGCAACATCCTGTTATGTGGGAGACAACACGGACCTGATCATTATGAAGGAGGCCCTGCTGCTGGTACGCCGCAAGCTGGTAAATGTCATTGCCTCCCTGGCTGATTTTGCCGACAAATGGAAGGACCAGCCGACGCTGGCATTCACCCATTTTCAGCCGGCGCAGCCCACTACGGTCGGCAAGCGCGCCTGCCTGTGGCTCTCCGAGTTCCTGATGGATCTGGAGGATCTGGAATATGTGCTCGGATCGCTCCGTCTGCTCGGCTCAAAGGGCACCACCGGTACCCAGGCCAGCTTTCTGGAGCTGTTTGACGCAGATCAGGAAAAGGTGGATCGTCTGGATCCGATGATCGCGGAAAAGCTGGGCTTTGAAAGCTGCTATGCGGTGTCAGGACAGACATACTCCCGCAAGGTGGACACCCGCGTCGCGGGCGTGCTGGCGGGCATTGCCGCGAGTGCGCACAAGATGGCAGGCGATATCCGCCTGCTCCAGCACCTCAAGGAGGTGGAGGAGCCCTTTGAAAAGTCTCAGATCGGTTCCTCGGCCATGGCGTACAAACGCAACCCCATGCGCTCGGAGAGGATCGATTCCCTTTCCCGTTATGTCATGATCGATGCGCTCAACCCGGCCATCACCTCGGCGTCCCAGTGGTTCGAGAGGACACTTGACGATTCCGCGAACAAACGGCTGAGCATCCCGGAGGCCTTTCTGGCCACAGACGGCATCCTGGATCTGTGCATAAATGTGACGAACGGACTGGTCGTTTATCCGAAGGTCATTGAGAAGCACCTGATGGCGGAGCTTCCCTTTATGGCCACGGAAAATATCATGATGGACGCGGTAAAAGCCGGCGGAGACCGCCAGGAGCTGCATGAGCGGATCCGTACGCTCTCCATGCAGGCCGGCCGCAATGTCAAGGAAAAAGGAGAAGAAAACAATCTCCTCGCCCTGATCGCCGCGGATCCGTCTTTCCATATGACACTGGAAGAGCTCCAGGCTCTGATGGATCCCGCCCGGTATACCGGACGCGCGCCAAGGCAGACAGCAGTATTTCTTTCGGAAACCGTCCGACCGGTTCTCGAGGCCAGGAAGGATCTGCTCGGACTTACGGCAGAGATATCCGTCTGAAAAAGGTGTAACAGTGGCTGAACAGCCACAGAAACAGTATGAAAAAAGAAGGTGTAACAGTGGCTGAACAGCCACAGAAACAGTATGAAAAAAGAAGGAGGAAAAAAGTATGATGGCAATTGCAGCAATCGGAATTGTGGTCCTGTTGATCGTGATTTATCTGATCAGTACCTACAATGGTTTTGTCCGGCTCAGGAATAAGTGCGAGGAAGCTTTTTCCGCCATGGACGTATCGCTGAAAAAACGGTATGACCTGATCCCGAATCTGGTGGAGACGGTCAAAGGCTATGCGAAGCATGAGAGCGAGACGCTCCAGGCTGTCATCGCTGCCCGCAATAAAGCTGCCGGCGCTTCTACAGCCGAAGCCCGGATCGAGGGTGACGCAGCCCTGACCGGCACACTCAGACATCTGTTCGCGGTGGCGGAAAGCTATCCCGAGCTGAAAGCCAATGAGAATTTCACCAGGCTTCAGGACCAGCTCTCCCGCATCGAGGAGGAGATCGCCGGCTCCCGCAGATATTATAACGGTGTGGTCAATAAATATAACACAAAGACGGAAATGTTCCCCTCCAGTCTGATCGCGGGGATGTTCGGTTTTGCCCGCAAGCCGCTGTACGAAGTCAACTCTGACGCAGAGAGAGAAAATGTGACTGTTTCCTTCTGAGGTACGGCCTATGAAAAATAAGCTTATATCCATGTTGAGCACGATGGGGACGATTGTGTTCATTGTTGCAATGGCTTTTTTCTATTTCAGCGATGAACTGCCGTCACTGGATCTGGATACTGGGACAGAGGAATTCGTTCAGTATGACCACGGCATGGAGACACGCAGCTTCGACATCCAGATGGAGATCCTTGAGGACGGCAGCATTGAGGCGGAGGAATACATCGACGTGACCTTCCTTGAGCCGGGTCACGGGATCTTCCGGTATATCCCCCATAAGGGCGTGATCGAGGGCGTGGCGGAGGACGGGAGTCTGACGAGAATGCCCTATACCATGAACATACAGGTGGATCATGTTACGATCCCTGAGTTCGGCACCGTGAGCGGGTCTGACTCAGACCTGGTGCATAAGGAGTCGAAGTCCGGCAATTTTGTCATGCGTCTGGGCGACGCGGATACGCTGCTCAGGGGCGATGCGTCCTATGAGATCGGTTATACGATGGATCCGACCGTGCAGGAAAAGGATTTCAGCACGGTATACGTCAACCTGTTCCCCATCCGCTGGACGAATGAGTTCCCGGTGGGCAGCACCTTCTCTGTGACGTTCCCGTCGGAAGTGGATCCGGAAGCGGTTCAGCTGTACTATGGTGCATATGGCGAGAGAAATGATGCGAAGGAGATCTTTGACCTTACCTGGGATGGACTGACACTCAATGGAGTTCTGACGGGAGAATTGGGTTTTCCGTCAGGCGTTACTCTGTACTGCCAGTGCCCGGAGGGGTATTTTACCGGCATGGGGACCTTTGACCGGATTCATACCATGTATCTGGCCATCGCCCTGATCGCCGTGGTGGTGTGCGCGGTACTGTTCCTGATCTTCGGACGGGACGGGGAAATGATCCGTTCCATTCAGTACCAACCGCCGCAGGATCTGGACAGCGCTTCGGTCGGGTATATCATTGACGGTGAAGTGGAGGACAGGGACATTATTTCTCTGATCATCTACTGGGCGGATAAAGGATATCTCACGATCGAGGACCGGGGCAATAACAAGCTCTATCTGAAAAAAACCGGCACGCCGCTGCCGGAGGATACGCCGCAGTACGGGAAGATTTTTTACAAAAGACTATTCAAAACAGGTGATGAGGTTTCAGTCAGCTCACTCAGAGCCAAATGCGCGGACACCATCACGGCAGCGAAGGGGCTTGTCGGCACACATATCGACAAGAGGGGTGGTCTTTATACGACCACCTCAAAGGCATGCCGCGTGATCGGCACGCTGCTGGCGGGAGTGCCGGCCCTGCTGTTCGGCGTGGGGATGTATTCTGAATCGCGTGTGAATATCCGGTATGTCCTGATCTGGGGGGTATGCCTGCTTCTGATCTGGGGCGGAAGTCTGGTATTTTCAGTCGCAGTGGACAGGTGGTATGCCTCCGGAAGATCCTCCAGGATGATCGCGAGCGCCTCCGGGATCGGCATGGCCGTGATCGGTGCGGTTCTGATGTTCGTATTCTTTTCCGCCCCGATGGCGGACCGGCGCATCCCGGATGCCAGGATCGCTTTGCTGGCCGTGGCCTGCTCAGCCGTGGGTTGTGTGGTCCTGACAGGCTTTATGAAAAAGCGCACGGATCAGTGCCTGGAGTGGATGGGTCGGCTGACAGGTCTGCGCGATTTCATCGAGACAGCTGAACTGGACAGACTCAAGGTACTGGCCGAGGATAACCCGGAATGGTTTTATCACATCCTTCCGTATACGTATGTTTTCGGTCTTTCCGAAGTATTCGCTGCAAAACTTAAGGATCTGGCACTGCCTGCCCCGACCTGGTATTCATGTACCCGTTCGTCAGAGGCCGGATGGAACTATTATATGTTCAACCACAGTCTGAGCAACAATATGGAACATGCGGCAAGGGCGCTGACCTACGTTCCGCCATCCTCAGGCGGAGGGAGCTCCGGCAGGAGCGGCGGAGGTTTTTCTTCCGGCCACAGTTCCGGCCACAGTTCCGGCGGCGGAGGATTTTCCGGCGGCGGCTTCGGCGGCGGAGGCGGCGGACGCTGGTAGTATATTCGCGCGGTAACTGTTTAGCCACAAGCCCTTCCACAGTTACGGGGTCAGCCACAGGCTCCTCTCAGGGGATGCCTGCGGTGTCACAGTAAATGCGAGGTGCGGACTGAACAGTTACCCGGCGCGATCAAATAAATGGAAAATGTACCTGGTTTTCCGCGCGGTATATGCAGAGGCGCTGAATATGCGGGTTCAAGGATTCCCGCGTATTAGGCCCCTCTGGCAGTTCAATCCAGGTTTCAGGAGGTTATAATCATATGGTCAAAGCAGTCGTAGGCGCAAACTGGGGAGATGAAGGAAAGGGAAAAATTACGGATATGCTGGCCCGTGAAGCGGATATCGTGATCCGTTTTCAGGGAGGCGCCAATGCCGGGCATACGATCGTCAACGATTATGGAAAGTTTGCTCTGCATACCCTTCCCTCAGGTGTATTTTACGGGCATACCACCAGCATAATCGGAAACGGTGTGGCCCTGAACATCCCTCTGGTCGTCAAGGAATACCAGGATCTGGTGGACCGCGGAGTACCCGCACCCAGGTTACTGGTATCAGACAGGGCCCAGGTCGTGATGCCGTACCACATCCTTTTCGATCAGTACGAGGAAGAACGGCTGGGCGGTAAATCCTTTGGCTCTACAAAGTCAGGGATCGCGCCGTTTTATTCCGATAAATACGCCAAGGTCGGTTTCCAGGTGAATGAACTTTTCGATGAGGAGCGGCTTTCGGAAAAACTGGACCGGGTTCTGGTGACGAAAAATGTACTGCTGGAGCACCTGTATCACAAGCCTGTCCTGAAAAAAGAAGAACTGCTCGCAGAGCTTATCCGCTACAGGGAGATGATCGCACCTTATGTCTGCGATGTTTCCGCGTATCTGGACAAAGCGATCCGGGAAGGAAAAAACATCCTGCTCGAGGGTCAGCTCGGCTCACTCAAGGATCCGGATCATGGTATTTATCCCATGGTGACGTCTTCCTCCACCCTGGCGGCCTACGGGGCGATCGGCGCCGGTCTGCCGCCTTATGAGATCCGGCAGGTCATCACTGTATGCAAGGCTTATTCCAGCGCGGTAGGCGCAGGGGCTTTTGTATCCGAGATCTTTGGCGAGGAGGGAGATGAACTGCGCCGCAGAGGCGGAGACGGAGGCGAATACGGTGTGACCACCGGGCGTCCGCGCCGGATGGGCTGGTTTGACTGTGTGGCTTCCCGTTATGGGTGCCGTGTCCAGGGCACGACCGATGTGGCCTTCACCGTACTTGATGTGCTGGGATATCTGGATGAGATCCCGGTATGCGTGGCCTATGAGATCGACGGGGAGGAGACAAAGGACTTCCCGACCACAGCCCGGCTGGAGAGGGCAAAACCCGTATACAAGGTGCTGCCCGGCTGGAAGACCGATATCCGCGGCATTTCCAGATATGAGGATCTGCCGGCCAACTGCAGGGCCTACATCGAGTTTATCGAGTCACAGATCGGGTATCCGATCACCATGATCTCGAACGGCCCGGGCCGGAATGATATCATATACAGAAACAGCTAACCATGAGAATAATTTTGCAGGGGCAGTCGGGCAAAAGACCAGAAGCTGATCCATTGATTTACGGCTGACTCCTAATCAACACGGGGGACGGTTCTCTGTGTGGTCTCACACAGAAAGACGTTCCCCGTTTATTTTTATACCGGAGGGGCAATTGTAAAGGAGCTTGTGACTGAACATCTACCGGTCACTCAGTCATAAGCCCTGGTATAAAAGGAGGTATTTTAGTGAAGAAAGATATCTGGAAACGTATAGCCGCTGTTCTTGGTATTATCGTGCTGCTGGCGGCCGTCTGTCTGCCGATGGTTTTTGCTTTCGGCTCCGGGGAAGGCGCGGCCGGCCGCTTTCGGGCTTCACTGGGAGCCGCGATCCTGGTCCCCGTGATGGCCTATGTGATCTGGATGGTGTACCGGATCCTTTCCCGGTCCCGGGGTGCAGAACCGGACGGCACGATCCGCAATATCGTATTTGACGTGGGCAATGTGCTGGTCAGCTATGACTGGGAATCCTATCTGAAGAGCTTTGACTTTCCACCGGAGGAATATCAGGCGATCGCGAAAGCGGTCTTTCTGAGCGATGTCTGGAACGAGAGGGACAGAGGACTACGCACCGATGAAGAGTATCTGGCTGACTTCATCGCGGGAGCGCCGGAATATGAATCGGATATCCGCCTGATCATGCAGGATATCCGAAAGGTCATCCTGCCGAGAGACTATGCGCCGGTATGGACCAGACTGCTGAAGGAAAAAGGGTATCATCTGTATATCCTCTCCAATTACAGTGAGACCACCCTCGAGGAGACAAAGCCGATGATGGAGTTCCTGCAGTATATGGACGGAATGGTATTCTCCTGTGAGGAAAAGCAGATCAAGCCGGAGCCGGAGATCTATCAGACCCTGATCAGCCGGTATCAGCTGGATCCGTCCCGCTGCGTGTTCGTAGACGACAGGGAAGAGAACTGTGTGGCGGCCCGCCGGGTAGGCATGCAGGCGATCCGGTTTGAAAGCCTGCGCCAGGCAGACGCAGAGCTGAAGAAGCTTGGCGTGGAGTGAAAGTATAGCCTTTCGGAATTGAAGCAAGTTTAGTCGAGATTTGATGGGATTTGCCCGGATGAACTATATAAATAGAATACGTATTCTGCAAGGTTGTAATTAATGGGAGAA
>JAFWDX010000350.1 GCA_017515945.1 Blautia sp.
CATGAATCCGGCCGAAATAGCTGGCAGGGCCGCCCAGGCGAAGGTTGAGGGCACCGGCCATGGCGGCTTCCGTCTGAGCAGAATTCGGACTTTCATGCTTTCGTCTGTCCCTGAGCCATATGCGCCAGGCCTGGGGCGCATCTTCCTGGCAGATGGCGGCTGCCGCGATCAGGAGCAGGGCTGACAGACGCGCCGGGATAAAATTGACCACATCATCGGTCCGCGCGGCGGTACGTCCGAACCACAGATATTTTTCATTTTTATAGCCGATCATGCTGTCCATGGTGTTGACAGCCTTGTAGCACAGAGCCAGAGGCGCGCCTCCCAGCATCAGGTACAGGAGCGGTGCCATCACTCCGTCCGAAAAGTTCTCCGCCACGGATTCCACGGCGGCACGGATGATCCCTTCCGCATCGAGGTCCTGGGTATCCCTTCCCACAATACGGCCCACAGCTTCCCTGGCCTGAGGCAGCGTGCCATTTTCCAGAACCTGCTTTACATTCATTCCTTCTCTATACAGGCCTTTCATGGCCAGACACTGCCAACCCCAGAATATTTCCAGTGCCAGATACAGAAAATAATGAATTCGTCTGGCGATCAGTACGGCTGCAATGGATATAGTACCTGTACCCAGGATCATCGTTCCAGTCAGGATGCTGCCGGCTATCCGCTCTCCTTTTTCGGTTTTCGGAAATGCGCTGCGGAGGAGCTCTTCCAGTTTTGTAATGCACCGGCCCATGATCACGACCGGGTGAGGCAGCCACATCGGATCTCCCCAAAAATGATCAAGGAGCAGCGATGCGGCTGCGATTAAAATAAATCTCATCATATTTCGTTATTCCATTTAATATTCAACTGTTCCAAAGGAGTAACTGTTCAGTCAGCACCTCGCATTTATTGCGACACCGCAGGCGTCCCTTGACAGGTACGTGAAACAAAACTCAACAGCCAAGGCCACACCGAAGGCGTCCCTTGGGGGGCACGCTTCCAATGCGACGAAAGGAGCCTGTGACTGAACAGTTACCCAAAAGATATGATTTGGATTCATGCTGCATTCTCTGCCATCTGATCTGCCTATCTGCAAATGCTCCTCAAGGCATCGATCAGCTGTCTGTTTTCACTTTCTGTACGTATGGCGATCCTGTACCAGCCTTCTCCGAGCCCGGCAAAGCTGCTGCAGTCCCGAATGAGAATGCCCTGTCTGGCAAGTCTTTCCTTCAGATCTTTCTCCTGGCTGAAAAAAAGCAGATAATTTGCCTCACCCGGGATCACCTGAACCCCCTGTGCTTCCAGAGCGGATTTCATAACGCAGCGCTGCACACGGATAAGCATGCGCAGCTTTTCCTGATATCCTTTATCCTCCATCGCAGCCAGAGCGGCCGCAGTTGCAGGCGTTGAGACCGGCCAGGGCTGCCCGGCCGCCTTCATTTTTGCCAGCAGCTCCGTATCCCGGGATGCACACCATCCCAGCCGCAGGCCGGCCATCCCGTAAAACTTGGTAAAGGCCCGCAGAATAAGCAGGTGATGGCTGTCTAGCTCATTCATTAAAGAATGTCCTTCAGGATCGTCCAGAAAGTCATTAAAACACTCGTCCAGGACCAGCAGCGTACCTGTAAGGTCACAGCGCATGGCGATCCTCTCCAGGAGAGACCGGTCCGTTGTTCGGCCCGTCGGATTATTCGGCTCACACAGGATCAGCAGATCCAGACTGTCATCAATATAAGTCAGGATATCTTCCCCAACTAAAAATCCGTTTTGCTGATACAACTGGTATTCCAGGATATCACATCCGGATCGGGTCAGCGATAACGAATATTCTCCATAGGTCGGGGCTGTGATAAGCGCATGTGAAGGCCTCAGGGCAGCGATCAGGCGGTCGATCAGGTCAGAGGCACCGCTCCCGCACAGGATCCGGTCCGCCTGGATGCCGGCATGCTCTCCGATTGCCTTGCGCAGAGCCCTGCATTCCGGATCCGGATACCGGTCACAATCAGCCAGGGAATCGGCAGCAGCCATTCGGGCAGACAAAGGCATTCCCAGGGGACTCACACTCGCGGAAAAGTCCAAAGGCATACGACCATATTCGATTTTGAAGGTTTCATAATCGCCACCGTGTATGCGCATGTAATTATTCCTCGCTGTTTTATTGGGGTCTGGCCCTCCAAACAAACTGTGAACAGCGTTCATGATTTGTTCATGAGAACACTCATGAACAAACCATGAACGCTGTTCACAG
>JAFWDX010000351.1 GCA_017515945.1 Blautia sp.
CGAGTCAGGGGAATGAGCCAGGGGGACAGGTTCCTTGACTCACACATGTGTGCGAGTCAGGGGAATGAGCCAGGGGCCAGGTCCCTTGACTCACACATGTGTGCGAGTCAGGGAATGAGTCAAGGAACCTGTCCCTCTGACTCATTAAATTATAAGAAAGGAATAAACGAAATCATGAGTTTCAATATTGCCATCGATGGCCCTGCAGGGGCAGGGAAGAGTACGATCGCACGGCTGGTCGCCGGCAGGCTTTCTTTTATCTATGTGGATACAGGTGCCATGTACAGAGCGTTTGCCCTTTATATCCTGCGGACACTCGGAGAAGGCGCACAGTCCGGGCAGATCATCGCAGCCTGTCCGGATGCGGATATCGATATCCGCTATGAGAACGGGGAACAGATTGTATTGCTCAACGGAGAAAACGTGAATCCCTGGCTGCGGACGGAGGAGGTCACCCGTGTGGCCTCTGTGACTTCGGCTCTGCCGGAGGTGAGGGCGCATCTGCTCTCGCTCCAGAGAGAACTGGCCCGCAGGTATGACGTGGTCATGGATGGCAGGGATATCGGTACGACGATCCTCCCGCAGGCTCAGGTAAAGATCTTTCTGACCGCCAGTGCCGAGACAAGAGCCCGCAGGCGTACGCTGGAACTCGAGCAAAAAGGCGAGGCTTGCAGTTATGAAACGATCCTTGCGCAGATCCGCGACAGGGATGAAAGAGACTCGACGAGAGCCGCATCTCCTCTAAAGCAGGCCTCTGATGCCGTCCTGGTCGATTCGTCGGATCTGAGCATTGACGAGGTGGCTGACAGGATCCTGCAGATCGTCCATGACCGCATGCGCGCGGAGCAGGGGGAAAAGCTGTCATGATCACCGTAAAGACTGCCGCTACCGCAGGCTTTTGCTTTGGCGTACAACGTGCGGTGGATAAGGTATACAGCCTGCTGGACGAACCGGAGAGCGCGATCTATACGCTGGGCCCACTGATCCACAATGATGAGGTCGTACAGGATCTGGCAGCCAGAGGCGTCAGGGTGATCGATGAGGAGGATCTGGACGGGATCAGCAGGGGCACCATCGTGATCAGATCCCATGGCGTCGGAGCAGCCGTATATGACCATATCCGCGCCAGGGGTCTGGAGCTGGTGGATGTAACCTGTCCCTTTGTCCTAAAGATTCACAAGATTGTCCGGGAGCAGTCGGAAAAGGGAAACCATGTCCTGATCGTCGGAGACGAAACACATCCGGAGGTCCGTGGGATCTGCGGATGGTGCCGGGGCCCCTATACGGTGATCCGCACAGAAGAGGAGGCGGAGCGGTTTGAACCGCCATCCGGACAGCAGGTGTGCGTGGTGGCGCAGACCACATTTAATTGGAATAAATTTAAAGATATAGTTGAAATTCTCCGTAAAAAGAGGTATGATAAGCATGTTTTAAATATTCCAGAAATTTACATTATTTTGAACACCATCTGCAGTGCCACCGAGGAAAGGCAGGCGGAGGCTCGTCAAATCGCCGCTGAGGCCGATACCATGCTTGTAGTAGGTGGGAGGCACAGTTCCAACACGCAGAAGCTGTACGAGATATGTAAAGCGGAATGCAAGGATACTTACTATATACAAACACCTGTTGACTTGGATTCTGATATGTTCCAACGCAGTAGTTATGTAGGTATTACAGCAGGGGCTTCCACCCCTAAAAAAATTATTGAGGAGGTTCAAAGACATGTCAGAAAAAACTTTTGACGAGCTCCTGGAAGAGGAAAATTCCGTTAAAACCATCAGAAACGGTGAAATTGTCAGCGGCGAAGTATTCAGCGTGACCGAGGATGAGATCATTCTCAATATCGGGACCAAGGCTGACGGTGTTATTTCAAAGAGTGAGTACACAAATGACAACAGTGTAGTTCTCACCGAGGTGGTTCATCCCGGAGACAAGATGGAGGCCAAGGTTCTCAAGGTGAATGACGGCGAAGGACAGGTAGTCCTCACCTACAAGAGACTGGCAGCTGAGAAAGGCAACAAGCGCCTGGAGGAGGCCTTTGAGAATGAAGAGGTTCTCAGAGCTCCTGTCACTCAGGTTCTTGACGGTGGTATTTGTGTCAA
>JAFWDX010000352.1 GCA_017515945.1 Blautia sp.
GAGGAGACCACCACCGAGGAGACATCTGCAGAGGAGACCACCACCGAGGAGACGTCTGCAGAGGAGACCACCATCGAGGAGACACCTGCAGAGGAGACCATCACCGAGGAGACATCTGCAGAAGAGACTGTCACCGAGGAGATATTTGCAGAGGAGACTGTCACAGAGGAAACATCTGCAGCAGAGAATATCACAGAGGAGATATCTGCTGAAGAGCCATCTACAGAGGAGACGTTCACAGATAATCATGAAACATCTCCCGATGGCTATAGTGAGCAGGATCTGAAAAGCGCAGAGGTGATCGCTGGAACCTACTGGATCATTGATCCTGATCACCCGTCCAGGGTCGTATCCATAAAAAATAGCAGCAGTATGTTTGGTGCTTATGTGACCCTGCGCGACGGAGAATTTGAAAACCCGGATGTATACCAGCTGTTTGATATCGTAAAAGATAAATCCACAGGTAAATATCTGCTGCTATGCCATTTCAGCAATAGGAAGGCCAAAGTTCCTGCCGGTCCGGAGATACAGGCACTTTATGCGGACACGGAAGGAGGTGAGCAGCAGAAACTTATCTCCCAGGGAGGCTTTTCCGGCGGAGATGAACAATATTGGGACATTCTGGAGGATGGACAGGGATATGTTTGTTTTCGTTCAGTCTCCGGAACATGGGTCAGTAAACCGGAAGAGGATTCAAAGAAACTTCGCCTCACAGAAGAAGGGATGGGCTGGAGGAAAAACTGGGTTTTAAGGAAATGTGAAAAGATAAAAACAGAGCCTCCACAGGAAAACGGCCGTATCTTTGTAAAGAATGGTTATTATGAAATACACAGTGCAATGGATGAGAACAAGGTACTGCTTGTTTCAGACGGTTCATCTGAAGAAGATGAAACTCTTGAGATCTGTGACATCGATAAGAGTGCGAACTTTGTATTTTATATAGAGAGGCAGCCGGACAATTGTTATAAGATTGTAAATGCTGACAGCGAAAAAACGATAAGCGTGAAGGACAACATTGCTGAATCAGGAGCTGGGTTGCTGGAGAAAACATATCATGCTTCTAAAGGCCAAAAATGGTACTTCTATAAGACTGAGGATGATCACTATATGATCCGGTCTGCCCTTGGAACTGCTCTGGATTGCCTGGGTGGGAGTACCACAGACGGCACCAGAGTGATGATGATCGAACCTAATTCCGGAGATAACCAGAAATGGGATCTCAAAGAAGTTCTTGAAACGGGAGAGGAGTTTGCAGTTTCGGTAAATGATGTGGTCATAGTCCCTGAGACAAAAAACAGCAGTGAGATACAGCCAATACAGCAGGCACAGCCGGAGCCTGCACCTCAGGAACCTCCTGTCGGAAATAGTTTTTATTATATCATCCCGGACAGCAATACCCGGTATCTGACAGTGGAAGAACTAAGAAAATATGATATGGCCACATTGAGGCTGGCCAGAAATGAAATATATGCCAGAAAAGGACGAAGGTTCAGAACTGCGGATCTGCAGGCATATTTCGATGCACAGCCATGGTATTATGGCTATATTGATCCGGATGCTTTTGACAGACAGGAGAAGAATTATCTGAATCAATATGAGCAGACAAACGCACGGTTGATCCTGAAATATGAGAAGGGGGAGATCGGGTAATCCAACCGGAAATACAGGCGATCTGTCCTGAAATCATGCAGCCTGTCAGAATTAATAAAGGATATTCAAATCAATGGTATAATACATATATCGCAAAAGAGAAGCAGCAAAGGAATCTGATCATACTGTGATCGTATCAGAGACAAACAGATTATGGAATTGTAAGCCACAGGGTCTGCTAAGCGATATGGAGGAAATCATATGAACAGTCAAAAGAGATTCAGTGAGATCATTTCAGACAGCCCTGTGAAAGTGCTGTACATCGTTCTCGCTGTCATTGGTATTCTGACGATTTTTATGCCATGGCTTTATATGCCTTTGGTGAGAGAAGTCGGGATAAGTGTCAATATCAATCTGTTCCTCATGATCAGGGCTTTTTTTGAGCTGATATTTTTTTCGAATGCGTTTTATATTGCTGACTCTGGGATCGTATGGATATCCGGTGCATTTATTCTCATAATGATATCCAGTGTGCTCGTGGGAACTGCGGCATATGTGATGGTGATCGACGAGGCCGTAAAGGGCAACGATGCGGCCATGTACAGGAAAATAAAGTTTGCGGCTGTATATAATATCATATTGATCATCGCCTGGGCCCTGCTGTTTGGCGTGTATAATATGATCATCACTGACGGATCGTACTATTCGATCGGAAGCGTGTTCAGGATCCGGCTGATGGGCGGCGCGTGGCTGAATCTGATCATAGGCGTCATCTATGCGGTCATATACGCCTATCTTGTCAGAGGACTGGGATTTGATACAAGGAGAATGAGTGATTCTTTCAGAAGAGAAATCCAGAATGGGAGAAGAGTACTCGGCAATGACAAAGGATATTCCCCGAATACCGGCTATGACAACTATGGCTATGGTCCATATGGAAACGGCGGTTATTCTGATCCTTACGGAAATAATTCTCCTCAGAATCAGGGAAGCTATCATAATCACGCACAGCATCACGGCGCACAGCCGGGGACAATGTCCGGACGGGGGTTGGCCAATGGATACATGCTGCCGGATAACAGAAACAGACAGGGCAGTGCCGGTTATTCATCCCGCCCGACAGGTTATCCATCCCGTTCGACAGATCATTCATCCCGCCCGACAGGCTATCCAACCCGCCCGTCAAACCATTCAACCCGCCCATCAGGCTATCCATACGGGAGTCCTTCAGGCCATGAGAACACTCAGTTCCCGCTTCATCAGGGATCTTCATCGGCCAGTGGGTATCGGCCGGCAGACAAGACCTCCGGTACGGCTGCGTATGGCGGAGGGGGACAGAGAAATGTGAGAAATGCTTCTCCTGCTCCTGTCTGTGCAAGGTGCGGCCACCATACACATGGACAACGGTACTGCCCGTACTGCGGGACAAAAATCAGATAATAAAGCACCATAGCCGACGGTCGGAGACTGCCGCGGCCGGAGTGCAGATCAATAGCAATGTAAGGTAAAATGGAAGGAAGTTAACGGAAAGGGAAAAGAAAATATGAATAATACCAGAAAGTCAAATATCAAATATTTTTTTATATTTATGCTTTGTATTATTCTGTCAATTCGTAATCTGTCCGGATATTTTGAATCTCCAGTCAAAAATGCAGAGAAGGCACTCTCGGCGGGTAAGTATGAGGAGGCTGCCCGGCTCTACCTGTCTCAGCCTTATTCAGATGAAATAAAAGAAAACCTGGATTTGGCATTGGACGGATGGGCGGCGCAGCTTACTGAGAATAAGGAGACTGAGAAAGTCACTGAGCTATTAGATCAGATAGAGGATGAAGAACTTAAGGAAAGCTGTTTCATGGAAATGGCAGCAAATATGTTGAAACAGGATCGTTATGATCTGGCAAAAATCTTTTATGCGAGAGCTGGAGCTGAAGACGCATATACTATTAATATGGAACAATTATTAGATCAGAAGATTAAAGATGAAGATTATGCCGGTTCCATAAAAGTACTTGAGAATATCCCCAAAACAGCTGAGCGTGAGCAGCTGATCAAAGACTTATGGAAAGACTATGCGGAAGAACAAGCCTCCCAGGTAATCGCGTCTGATAAGGACAGCACATCTGTGAATTATGATTTTGCCAGAAGTCTTGGAGAAAAACTTGATAATGTTGATGCACAGCTGCTTTTTTGCCATAGGCTTGAGGATCATGGATACAGCATGAAGGAACTCTATCCGAGTGGTGTAAAAATCAAAATTGATCTTTCTGCA
>JAFWDX010000039.1 GCA_017515945.1 Blautia sp.
CTGTTCAGTCACAAGCTCCTTCACAGTTACGAGGCCAGGCGCAGGCTCCTTTCGTCGCATTGGAAGTGCGCCTGGCCTTGGCTGTTGGACTTTTATCCCACGCACCTCGCAGTAAATGCGAGGTGCTGACTGAACAGTTACGGAAAATTCAGTAATTATTCGTAACTGTGAAGAAGCCTGTGACTGAACAGTTACGAAATTTATCGCCGCGGTACATGCAGGGTCTCTGCGTATACTGCGGCGACAAATTCATTTCCTTAAAGTTCGATTCCTTTTTCCCTGAGGTAATCCAGAACGTCTCCTACAGTGAACAGATCTGTCAGTTCCTCGGCGGGTATCTCGATGTTGTACTCATCCTCCAGAGCCATCACCAGCTCGAACAGATCCAGAGAATCAGCTCCGAGATCGTCCTTAAATGAGGTTTCCTCAGTGATGCTGCCTGCGTCACAGCCAAGTTGCTCGGAAAGCATTTTTCGCATTTTTTCCAGCATAAGCTCACTCCTTCACGAAACCGTAACTGTTCAGTCACAAGCTCCTTCTCAGTTACGAGGCCAGGCGCAGGCTCCTTTCGTTGCAATGAAAGTGCGCCTGGCCCTGGCTGCCCGACTTTTATCTCACACACCTCGCAGTAAATGCGAGATGCTGAATGAACAGTTACACATAAATACATTTGTGTCTGCTGTGGCAAAGTATAGTATGGCATCAGTCCTTTGTCAAGTTGTAACTGTTCGTTACTGTTCAGTCACAGTTACGAAGCCTGGCGCAGGCTCCTTCTCATTTAAAATGAGTCACGGGGACAGGTTCCTTGACTCATTTTCAGTCAGGCCGTGAACAGTAACCAACTGTTCAGTCACCAGTTCTTTCACAGTTACGAAGCCTGGCGCAGGCTCCTTCTCATTTAAAACAAAGGATCCGCCACATTCTGGAAACGGATGGAGCGCGACACACTCAGGGCCAGTCCCATCTCCGCCATGATAAACAGGCTTGCCGTGCCGCCGTAGCTGATGAACGGGAGCGTAACGCCCGTATTGGGCATCAGGTTGAGCACGACGGAAATGTTCAGGATCACCTGCAGGGCGATGTGGATAAAGATCCCGGACACGAGCAGGGAGCCGAACAGGTCAGGTGCGTTCTGTGCGATAAAGAACAGGCGGTACAGCAGGTAGCCGAACAAGCCCAGCACCAGCACTGCGCCAAAGACGCCGAGTTCTTCACAGATAATGGAAAAGATCATATCATTCTGCGCTTCGGGAATACTGCTGATCTTCTGAATGGAATTGCCGAGGCCGCGGCCGAAAAATCCGCCTGAGCCGATCGCATAAAGGGCCTGAAGGGTCTGATAGCCGTCACTGCTGGCGTAGTCCTCCGGGTGGAGCCATACGAGGATACGCATAAGGCGGAAATCAGAGCTGCTGCTCAGACTGCGTGAAAGGAAGGTCACAAAAACAATGACAAGAACAGCGATCCCCAGAAACACCAGCAGAAACGGTACCGTTCTGGGATGCGCGATAAAGATCAGGCCGACCGTAATGCTGAAAATAATGATCGCCGTACTCAGGTTGTCGGTCAGGAACATCGCACCTGCCGCCTGTGCCCCTCCCATGAGCAGCAGCACCATAAAGCCTCTGCCCGTAGCGATCTGCTTGCCCATGCGTACGATCGAATAAGAAAGGCAGACGATCACAGCGATCTTGGCGATCTCTGACGGCTGAAAACTGAGCGGTCCCAGACCGATCCATCTCTTTGCCCCGTGGGACTCAAGGCCCAGGGGCGTCCTGACCAAAGCCATCAGCACGATTGCCGCCGCATAAAGGATCGTGGTAAACCGGGTCAGGATATGGTAATCGAACCTCGAGATCATAAGGGCCATGATGATGCAGCCGGCGCTGATCTGCGCCTGTCTGCTGAAGTAATACATGTCGCTGCCGTAAATGCTCTGCGCGCTGTAGGCTGTGGTACTGTAAAGCATGATCAGGCCAAAGCCTGTCAGCACGATAATGACGGCCAGCAGACTGAAATCATAATAATCCTGCGTTTTCTTTTTTGTACTGCGCTTTCCGGCGGCTGATGCCATCCGGCGGATCTGCTGACGGGTCTCATCCATAAGATCATCCTTTCATGTCCGGATGAGTCACGGGGGCTGGTTCCGTGACTCATGAGTCACGGGGACAGGTTCCTTGACTCATTTAAAGAGCCACGGGGACAGGTTCCTTGACTCATTTAAACAAAATGGTTCAGTGCAGAGATTATATCAAAGACAGGCAATTGATGCAAGTTATGTTAGATGGGGGGCAAGTTCATGTGAGTCAGGAGGCAGGTTCATGTGAATCCGGTATAACCGGCAGTGTTATAGCTAACCGGACAGTCTGATGGGGTCAGGTTCATGTGAGTCAGGGGCAGGTTCATGCGAGTCAGGGGGACAGGTTCCTTGACTCGCACATATGTGTGAGTCAAGGAACCTGTCCC
>JAFWDX010000353.1 GCA_017515945.1 Blautia sp.
CCTTCACAGTTACGAGGCCAGGCGCAGGCTCCTTTCGTCGCATTGGAAGTGCGCCTGGCCTTGGCTGTTCATCTTTTGCTCCACGCACCTCGCAGTAAATGCGAGGTGCTGACTGAACAGTTACCAGCTGTCCATGATCATGTCTTCCAGGGTGCCGCCCGGCCGGATCATGGGATAAACCATCTCCTCCGGATCAATGATAAACTCAATAATGGTCGGCGCCGTCTTATTGGCTCTGGCTTTTTCAAAGGCCGGCGCGATCTCCTCTCTGGAGGTCACTCTCAGCCCCAGTGCCCCGTAACTGTCCGCCAGTCGGACAAAATCGGGAGTATACGGCGGATGTTCCGCAAAATGTGTCCTCCGGGTGAGAGCTCCTGCCCTCAGATCCGTCATGGCGTACCTTTTATCGTAGAAAAGCTTCTGCCACTGGCGCACCATACCCAGATATTCGTTATTGAAAATGCAGATGATCACAGGGAGCTCCTCCAGCACCGCCGTCGCCATCTCCTGAATGTTCATCTGCATTCCCCCGTCGCCGGTGATCACCACCACAGGACGGCCCGGATTGCCGATCGCCGCGCCGATCCCGCCCGGCAGACCATAGCCCATGGTTCCCAGACCTCCGGACATGATCATCTGTTTTCCGGTGGTGACTTCGCAGTACTGAGCCGCCAGCATCTGATGCTGCCCCACATCCGTGACCAGGATACAGTCATCAAACTGCCGATTGATCTCCTGCAGGATGTCCATGGGACTGAGCACTGCATTCGGGCGCATAATAAGAGGATGCGTGTCCTTCCAGGTCTCGATCTGAGCCAGCCAGTTTCTTGTCCCGCAGTCCTTTACCAGCTCCAGCATACGGGAAAGAGCGTCCCCGGCATCTGCCACGATCGGGATATCCACGTGAATGTTACGGGAAATGGAGGCCGTATCAATATCAATATGAACGATCCGTGCTTTAGGCGCAAACGCGTGGAGCCTGCCGGTGATCCGGTCGTTAAAACGTGTGCCGATGGAAAAAAGCAGGTCGCATTCACTGACAGCCATATTGGCTGCGTAGCTTCCATGCATCCCCAGATTGCCGATATACAGGGGATGGTCGGTGGGAACAGCGCCGCGCCCCATAACTGTGGTGACCACGGGGACACCTGTCGTATCTGCGATCCGCGTAAACAGCTCCTGCGCACGTGCGATGATCACGCCGCCCCCCGCTAAAAAGAGCGGTCTTTTTGCCTGGGAAAGAGCCTGCACCGCCTTGCGCAGCTGTCCCATGTGTACGCTGGTATTCGGTTTGTATCCCCGGATATTAACCGTTTGGGGATACTCAGAAGAGCCCACTTCGGCCATCACATCCTTTGGCAGATCAACCAGTACCGGTCCCGGACGTCCTGTGCGCGCAACGTAAAACGCTTCCTTTATGATCCTGCCCAGGTCTTCCCTGTGCCGTACAGTAATGCCGTACTTGGTGATGGAACGCGTGATCCCGACGATATCCACCTCCTGAAACGCGTCATTTCCGATCAGGGGCCGCGCGACCTGCCCCGTAAAACAGACCAGCGGGACACTGTCATAATTGGCTGTTGCAAGTCCCGTTACCAGGTTGGTTGCACCAGGGCCGCTGGTGACCAGACAGACTCCCACCTTACCGGTCGTGCGGGCATAGGCATCCGCTTCATGTACAAGCGCCTGCTCGTGCCGCGGCAGAATGATGCGGATCTGATCCTGTCTGCCCAGCTCGTCACTGATATCGATCGTACAGGCGCCTGGATATCCGAACAGGACCTCAACTCCTTCCTCCTGAAGAGCCTTGACCAGCAATTTATTGCCGGATATCTGTTTCATTTGATCTCATTCCTCCATTTGTTTTTAATATTATTCTATCCATATCGACGCATACCTGTTCGGGCAGATATCTCTTACCATCTGTTCCGCACAGGCAGTCGTTTCAGCGTCAGCGACAGCGGACGGCCCTGCCTGGCTTCGATGACGATGTATGTTGGTTCGCGGCCAGGTTGCCGCGGGTACGACAGGCTTCCCGGATTGGCAGCCAGGATCCCGTCCTCCTCTGTGATCAGCGGCCTGTGGGTATGGCCGAAAAAGACCGCCTGACAATCCCTGGAGCGCGCTTCGTCGATCAGCCCTCCCGGATCCAGCGACACTCCGTAATAATGTCCATGAGTGACAAGCACCCGTGTCCCTTCCAGATCGAGGATCACTTCCCTTGGCAGATCACTGAAAAAATCATTGTTTCCCGCCACTATGGTGCATGGGCACTGAGCGATTGCTTCTATATAATATTCTCTGCCTTCCACATCACCGCAGTGGATCAGGGCATCGAATGGAGCCTCCGCATACACGGCCTGTTCGATCGTCTGGTCCTTGCCATGGGTATCGCTCACCAGCAGGACCTTCATAACAGTCCCTCCGCAGCCAGCTCATCGCGCATGGCCCTCAGCGCCTTGCCGCGATGGCTGATCCGATCCTTTTCTTCCATGGACAGTTCTGCCGATGTACATCCGTATTCCGGAAGATAGAAGATCGGATCATAACCAAATCCGTTCTCACCCTTTTCCTCATATCCGATCCTGCCCTCCATCGTACGCAAAACCGTACGCACTCTCCCGTCCGGGAAAGCGGCTGCGATGGCGCAGACAAACCGCGCTGTGCGCTTTTCATCTTCAACACCGGCCAGCCGGTTGATCAGGGCATGATTCTTTGTATGGTAATCCGTATCCTCACCCATATAGCGCGCCGAATAGATACCAGGTTCTCCTCCCAGGTAATCGATTTCCAGACCGGAATCATCGGCCAGGACGATCTGCCCGGTAAGATCCCTGACCTGACAGGCCTTGATAATCGCATTTTCCTCAAACGTCGCGCCGTCCTCCCGTATGTCGGCAGTGATACCGGCCTCCTTCAGGGACAGGAGACGGATGCCGTCTCCGGAAAGGATCTCCCGGATTTCTCTCATTTTGCCTGCATTGCCGGTTGCAAATATGACCGTTTTCATTTTTCGTTCTCACCATTCTTTCTGGGCGGCTTAGGACCCGGGAACTGATAATAATAGGTCTTCAGCATACCGTTATAGATCTTACGGTTTTTTTCGGCCTTACGGCCGATATACTCCTCCGCCTTATCATAGGAGGTTATCAAATATAACGACCACTTGTCAAGCCTGTCAAAGCCTGTTCCAAGGTCCCGGTAAATCCCCGGCAGCGACTCCCTCTCCTCAAGGCGTTCCCCATACGGCGGATTCGTGATAATGAAGCCATAAGGCCTGGGATGATGCAGCTCACTCACCGGCCTTTGCTGAAAATGGATCAGATGATCCACTCCTGCCATTCTGGCATTTGCTCTGGCAGTCCGAACCGCTTCCGCATCCAGATCATATCCCTGGATATCCGTCTTTACATCCGTTCTGACCAGGTCCGCGGCTTCTTCTCTCGCTCTTTCCCAGCAGCGGGCAGGGATCAGATTATCCCATTCCTCGGCAAGAAAACTCCGTTTCATTCCGGGTGCAATGTCCGCGGCCATCATGGCAGCCTCGATCGGGAAGGTACCGCTGCCGCAGAAAGGATCCACCAGGATCCTGTCCCGGCGCCATGGCGTAAGCATGATCAAGGCGCTGGCCAGGGTTTCAGTAATCGGCGCTTTGACAGTGAGCTGCCGGTAACCCCTTTTGTGCAGGGAAACCCCGGATGTATCGATCCCTATGGAAGCAATATCCTTCATAAATGAAACGCGGATTGGATATGACGGTCCGTCCTCCGGAAACCAGGAGATGCCATATACCGTGCGAAGCCGCTCAACGATCGCCTTTTTCATGATGGACTGGATATCGGACGGACTGAAGAGTCTGCTTTTGACAGAATTCGCCTTTGCCACCCAGAACTTTCCGTTGGCCGGAATATAATTTTCCCAGGGCAGAGCTTTTGTCGCCTCAAAAAGTTCATCAAAAGTCTCTGCCCTGACCTGACCCACTTCCAGCAGGATTCTTTCTGTCGTGCGGAGAAACATGTTGGCATCGGCAACCGCCTGTACATCTCCCTCAAATGCCACTTTTCCATCCTCTACTCTCACGATTTCATACCCAAGATCCGTGATTTCCCTCTTCAGGACAGCCTCAAGCCCGAAATGGCATGGTGCAGTAAGCTTCAATCTGTTTTCCAAATCCTGTTTCCTCCCGTTTTATACTTTTTTCCTCCCAAAAATTATAAATAAGTATGAAAAATTTGTTGCATTTCTATTCAGTTTATATTATAATCACACTTGTAAAAAGGATTTACCC
>JAFWDX010000354.1 GCA_017515945.1 Blautia sp.
CACCCATGAACGCTGTTCACAGAATGTTTGGAGGGCCTGACCCCATCAGACTGGATCAATCCCCCCCTGACTCATCACACATCATCCCGGCGGCGGTATTCCCGGGGGGAGACTTTGTAAGCGGACCGGAAGACATCGCCGAAATAATTGCTGCTGGCAAAGCCGCATCGGCCGGAGATCTCCTGGATCGGCAGCTGCGTGGTGCGCAGAAGGCGCACGGCTTCTTTAAGGCGCATATGGGTCAGGTAATCTCTGAAGCCGATCCCGGCCAGTGCCTTGAAGCTCCTGGAGAAATAGGCGGGGGTAAAACCGGCGACAGCTGCCGCGTCCTCCAGGGTCAGCGGTTCGCGGTAGTGCTCGGAGATATATTGGGCAGCCCGCTGCAGGGCGGCATCTTTAGAGGATACCTGGCTTTTTTCGGATACCTGCCGGATATGGCGGGTGAGGGACAGCAGAAAGACCGGGACCATGTGCGAGAGCATGAATTCGCCGTAATCATTATCCATGCGGTAATACTCCAGCATCCGGCTGAGCATGAGAAGCAGCTCATCTTCAAAATCAGGCAGGATCTGAAAATGAAAAGCCTGTGCAGGCAGGGTTATAAAAGAATCCACGAAAGGTCCCATTGCGCTTGTCAGGCGTTCATTGTCAAAATACAGGGCAAACCGGTCGTGCATGCCCTGACGGTCATAGGAAAAAAGGTGGTACTCTCCGGGAGGGATGAGGATGAATTCGCCTTTCTCCAGGGTATATACCGTGTCCGTGAGCCAGCTTCGGCAGCTCCCTTCCTGCATGTAATACAGTTCATAATAAGAGTGAAAATGAGGCGCGGACTGCCGGTGATGGTTGGTCCGCCTTTTTTTGTCGATGTTAAAGTGATTCCGCAGGCGTCTGTCCTGGGAGAGGTCTTTCAGATCCGGCATGGCATTCCTCCCTTTATAGTTCCTGATCCGGCTTTGCGGTATGACAAAAAAACAGTGGTTTTCATAAAAAGTGACATGGGTTCAGTAGAATTATAACGCGGATAGTGCTAAAATACACGTAAAATCTTCCAATCTTCCAATGGGGTTTATCATTATGGACAAAAAAAGAGTAGATGAGTATGTTTCACAGTACCTGCAAAAGTACAGCCCCTACCAGAAATACTGGAATTATGAGGACGGCGTATTGCTGACAGGCTGCCGCTGGATGTACCGGGCCACCGGTGATCCGTTCTTCAGGGATTATATCCTGCGTTACCTGGAGGCGCGCGTTGAGCCGGACGGCTCGATCCCGACCTATCAGACGGATCAGGACAACCTGGATGATCTCAACTGCGGCAAGCTTCTTTTTTTTGCATTGGATGAAACCAGCGACGAGCGGTACCTGCGGGCCCTGGAGTACCATATGAAGAGGCTTCACGCCCACCCCCGCTGCAAATGCGGCAGCTTCTGGCACAAGACGATCTATCCCAACCAGATCTGGCTGGACGGTCTGTATATGGCTCAGCCGCTTTACATGGAGTACGAGACCCGCTGCAACGGGATGGAGAATTACGCGGATATCCTTAATCAGTTCCGCAATGTGCGCAAGTATCTGTACAGCGAGGAAAAAGGCCTGTACTATCATGGCTTTGACGAGGCCAGGATCCAGCCCTGGGCGGATCCGCAGACAGGATGCTCCTCCAATTTCTGGAGCAGGGCCTACGGCTGGCTGCTGATCGCACTGGTGGATACCCTTGAGGCGATGAATGAGCAGGTATATGAGCAGTACCGGGAGCTGGTGGACATGTTCCGGGATACGGTATCCAGCCTGCTGCGTTATCGGAGTGAGAAAGACGGCCTGATCTATCAGATCATTGACCGCGGCGACCTGGAGGGCAACTACACAGAGGCTTCCGGCAGTGTGATGGCCGCGGTCGCTATTCTCAAGGGCGTGCGGATGGGGATCCTGCTCCCGGAGAAATACCTGCCGGTCGGCAGAGAGATCTTTGAGAGTGTCTGTGAAAACAAGCTGCGTCCCGGCGAGGACGGCGTAGTCCGGCTGCAGGATATCTGCCATGTGGCGGGCCTGGGGCCAGGGAACAAGCGGAACGGAAGCGTAGAGTATTATCTTTCCGAGCCGATCTCCGCGGATGACGCCAAGGGCGTCGGGCCGTTCATGATGGCATATGCGGAGTATCTGATGGCGGAGAAATAACCCGTGGGAAATGAATATCGTAGCCCGACAGGGCGATGATATGGACATGGCGCCGTGATCTTCATCCACGGAGATCTGGGGACGGTGTCCTGTCCGATAAAGAAAATATTTACAAAAAAAGGAGAAAGGCAATGAAGAATCTGAAAAAGTTCATGAGTCTCGGACTCGCGGCAATGATGACGGTTTCCGCTTTCGGGGCTTTCAATGTAGCTGCCGAAGAGGCTGACTATGAAGAGTGCACCATCAAGTTCGCATGGTGGGGCGGCGATTCCAGACATGAGGCTACACAGAAGGCTGTCAACGCATTCATGGAAAAATATCCGGGGATCACCGTTGAGGTCAACTTCGGCGCATGGTCCGACTGGGAATCCGCCAGAGCTCTTGAGTTCCAGTCCGGCACGGCTGCGGATGTGAACCAGATCAATCTGAGCTGGATCAACGAGTTTGATTCCAACGCAGATGTTTTTGCAGATCTGAACCAGTATGCCGATATCATTGACATGTCCCAGTGGGATCAGGTCAACCTTGACATGATGAAGGATTCTGCCGGCGGTCAGGCAGGTATTCCGGTATCCATGACAGGCCGTATTTTCTACTGGGACAAGACCACCTTTGAAGAGGCCGGCATTGAGGTTCCTACTTCTCTGGCTGAGCTGCGCGAGGCAGGCAAGGTATTCCAGGAGAAGCTCGGCGACGACTATTATCCGCTGGCTCTCGGCGAATTTGACCGTATGATCCTGATGAGCTTCTATCTCCAGGCAAAATACGGCAAGGCCTTCATCTCCGACAAAACGCTCAACTTCACCGAAGAAGAGCTGAAGGATGGTCTTGATTTCATCATGTCTCTGGAAGAGGATCATGTCATTCCTTCCATCGTCACCATCGACGGCGACGCGGCGGACAGCCTTGACCAGAACCCGAAATTCATCAACGGCCAGTATGCAGGTATCCTTGAGTGGGATTCCGCTCCTCTTAAGTATGTCAACGCTCTTGCAGAGGGCAGAGAACTGGTAGTCGGCAATGAGTTCACAGACTTTGGCGACAACGGCAGCACCGGTGTCTTCACAAAGGTTTCCCTGGGCTTTGCCATCTCCTCTACCTCCGCTCATCCGAAGGAAAGCGCCATGCTGATCCAGTATCTGTGCAACGATCCTGAGGGTGCTGAGATTCTTTCCTCCGAGCGTGGTATCCCCGAGTCCAAGGCTGCATACGCTGTCCTGGATGAGGCTGGCGTGCTTGATCCGGTCATTGCAGAGGCTCACAGCAAAGTTATGGAAGCTTCCGAGTATGCAGAGGATCCGATCTTTGAGAGCAACGACCTTAAGGGTTCCGAGGGTACCTACACATATGTGTTCGGCGGACTTTCCTATGGCGAGTTCGATACCGAAGAAGGCGCTGCAGAGCTTTATAGCGGCATCGTTGATGCCTGCGAGGGTTGATCACCGCAGCAGAAAAAATATATTTGATTCCAGCATAAGCCGGATTGATTCCGGCTGTACCGTGGAACTGTTCGCAGGAGGGCCTGGGTTATAAGTTTTACCCTCCCCCCTCTGAGCCGGCTTTCCCCAAAGCCGGCTCTTCCATGTTCCGCTGCATTTTCCCCGAAAAAAAAGAAAAAGCCCCCTGCGGGCGCTTTGGAGAGAAAAAATGAAGAAATGGGCGAAAAACAACATCGGGTTTTTCTTCATCATTCCGTGGCTGATCGGATTCCTTGTATTCAAGCTCTATCCGTTCGGCTCCTCCCTTGTCTACAGCTTTACGGACTATAACCTTTTTAAAGGAATCAGGGAAACCGGTCTGATGAACTATCTGGCTGTATTTGAAAAACGCCAGTATCGCGAAGCGCTGATCATCACCTTCAAATACGCATTCATGACCGTTCCGCTTAAACTGGTGGCGGCTCTTTTCATTGCGTACATTCTCAACTTCAAGCTCAAAGGCGTCAATCTTTTCCGTACAGCATATTATATTCCCTCGATCCTCGGCGGATCGGTGGCGATCTCCGTGCTGTGGCGTGCACTCTTTAAGGACGACGGTCTGATCCAGCAGATGATCCGTATGCTGGGCGGCAATCCTCCTTCTTTCATGACCGATCCCAACTGGGCTCTGTTCATCATCTGTCTGTTGAGGGTCTGGCAGTTCGGCTCGACCATGGTCATATTCCTGGCAGCCTTGAAAGGCGTGCCGGAGGATCTGTATGAAGCGGCCTCCATCGACGGAGCCCGCAAGATGAAACAGTTCTTCTCCATCACCGTACCGCTGATCACACCGGTTATCTTCTATAACCTGATCACCCAGCTGGTACAGGCTTTCCAGGAATTCAACGGCCCGTTCATCATCACCAACGGCGGCCCGAGAGGAAAGACGACCCTTATGTCGATCCTGATCTACAATGCCGCTTTCCAGAAATACGATATGGGTCTGGCGAGTGCCATGGCCTGGGTACTGTTTGTCATCCTGATGATCTTCACGGCGATCTCCTTCTGGAGCCAGAAGCATTGGGTCTACTATGCGGATGAAGAGTAAGGGGGTACAGATATGGCTAAAACAGTGGTAAAAGACGCCTCCTATGATATCAATGCCAAGGTGCGCCGCAGGAACCAGATCAACAGCGCGATCCGCTATATCGTGCTGATCGTGGTCGGTATCTTTATGGTTTATCCGCTGGTGTGGATGATCGGCGCGACCTTTAAACCGAACAACGAGATTTTCGCCGGCCTGAACATCTTCCCGATGCATCCGACCCTCGAGGGATATCAGAACGCGGTCAAGAGCTACGGCGGCAATATCAACATCTGGAAAGCCCTGATCAACACCTTCACGATCGTCATTCCGAAGGTGATCTTTACGGTTGTTTCCGCAACGATCACGGCTTATGGTTTCGGACGTTTCAATTTCGTCGGCAAAAAGCTGCTGTATCCGATCATGATCAGCACGCTTTTCCTTCCCCAGGTCGTTCTGAACGTTCCGCAGTATATCCTGTACAACAAGCTTGGCTGGATCGGGTCGGATCTGTATCTGCCATTGATCGTCCCCTCGCTGTTCGCCTGCGATACCTATTTCATCTTCATGCTGGTACAGTTCCTGCACAATGTGCCGCATGAGCTGGAGGAAGCGGCCAAGATCGACGGCTGCAACGTGGTGCAGACACTGGTCAAGGTCGTCGTGCCCATGCTGATGCCGTCCATCATCTCCTGCGCGCTGTTCCAGTTCATGTGGTCTTCCAACGACTTCATGGGTCCCCTGCTTTATGTCAATACACCGGCGAAATATCCGGCTTCCTATTTCGTAAAGCTGTCCATGGACTCTGATGCCGGCTTCGCATGGAACCGTGTGCTGGCGACGTCCCTGATCTCCATTATTCCGTCGATCGTCATCTTCTTCCTGGCTCAGGATCAGTTCGTGGAAGGTATTTCCGCCGGCGGCGTTAAGGGTTGATTTTTTATACAGGGTTTTTTGATATGAATATTTCAGTTCGTTATGTCACAGCACGCTCCGCTACGCTGGAGCTGGCTGACGGCGGCAGGTTTTATACCTGTGAACCATATGATATCCGTCTGAACGGGAAGCATTTCCTGCGGACGGACAGAGTGATCACAAACCTGTTCGGACTGTTCCCGGGGCAGGCCTGCCATGTGCAGGTCTGCCCTGCGGACTCTGATACGATCCTTGCAGAATGTGACTTTACCACGGGAGCGGAGTCTGTCACGCTCAATGTCCGGGATTTCGGCGCTGTCGGAGACGGGCAGACGGACGACACGCTGGCCATTCAGACCGCGGTGCTGGTATGCCCGCCTCAGGGCAGAGTCCTGGTGCCTGCCGGTACCTATTGTTTTCGCTGCCTGATCCTGAAAAGCGATCTGCAGCTGTACCTGGACGATGGCGCAGTGCTGTCCGCTTTTACAGATGAGGATAAGCTCCCGCTCCTGCCTGGGATGATCCAGACCACAGATGAAAAAGATGATTACAATCTGGGAACCTGGGAAGGAAATCCGCTGCCCAGCCGGATCGGGATCGTAAGCGCCTTTTATGCGGAACGTATCCTGGTGTACGGACCGGGACGGATCGACGGAGGGGCATCCAGGGACAACTGGTGGCGGAAAGAACGCGTCAAAGTGCTGCCTGGCCGGCCGCGGCTCCTTTTCCTGCATCACTGCAAGGATGTAACGATCCAGGGTGTGACTTTTACAAACAGCCCTTCATGGACCCTTCATCCGTATTTCTGCACCAATGTCTCTTTCCTGGGCACTGAGGTGAATAACCCGCAGGATTCCCCCAACACCGACGGGATGGATCCGGAGTCTGTCACAGACCTGCTGGTCCTGGGCATGCGTTTTTCGCTGGGCGACGACTGCATTGCCATCAAGGCAGGCAAGATCTACATGGCCAGCCGCTATCATACCCCGTCCCGGCACATTCAGATCCGGCAGTGCCTGATGGAACATGGGCACGGGGCGGTGACCATCGGTTCGGAAATGGCCGGGGGCGTGTATGGTGTGACGGTGGAGGACTGCCTGTTCAGAGATACCGACAGAGGCCTGCGCGTAAAGACCCGGAGGGGTCGTGGAAAGGAAGCCGTTCTGGAGGATATCGTTTTCAGAAATATAACCATGGATCAGGTCCGGACTCCTATCGCGGTCAACAGCTTTTATTATTGTGACCCGGACGGCCATACTTCTTATGTACAGAACAGGGAGGCTCTTCCGGTGGATGACAGAACCCCGGCGATCCGTTCTCTGGTGTTTTCTCATGTGAAATGCGAAAACTGTCATGTACAGGCCGCCTATGTGGAGGGGCTCCCGGAGCAGAAGATCGACGAGCTGGTTCTGGATGATGTGAGCTTTTCCTTTGCGGAGGATGCACAGGAAGGGCTGCCGGTGATGACTGAGGGCGTGGATCTCTGCAGCAGAAAGGGGATCTTTGTCTCCAACGTACACAGACTCACAATGAAAAAAGTCCGTGTAACGGGACAGGAGGGCCACAGCTTGACGCTGGGATCTGTAAAGTAATATACTGGAGCGATTATAAATGGAAAATGTACCTGATTTTCCGCGCGGTATACGCAAAGGCGCTAAATACGTGGAAGTAAAACATTCCACGTATTAAGACCCTCTAGTATAAATGAGGTTGTACCTGGACAGTTGCAAAAAGGAGGTAAAGAATGCTGGCGAAATTCTTCAGCTTTGACAACCCTGTATGGCGTGTGGTCCTGAAAATCGGACAGATCTGGCTGCTGAACATCCTGTGGCTGGTGACAAGCGTGCCTGTCATCACGATCGGGGCCTCTACCACCGCATTGATCTACAGCTGTATGAAGCTGCAGAAGGACGACGGGTATCCGACCAGGAATTTCTTCCATTCCTTTAAGGACAATTTCGCGCAGGCTACGGTCATCTGGCTGATCTACGCTGGTGCGGGTGCACTGCTGGCCGGAGGGCTGATCTTCTGGAACCAGATCGACAAATCCTCCCTGAAGCTCGGCTGGGCTTTGGTGATCGCGCTGGCGATCCCATATGTCCTTTCCCTGCTGTATGTCTTCGCAGTCCAGGCCAAATTTGTCAATACGATCAAAAACACGATGCACTATGCGATCATTCTCGCCATCAAGCATTTTAAGTATACCTTTCAGATGCTGCTGCTTTTCGGCGTGGTCATTTATCTGAATGTCACAACGATCGTGTGGGTCAATTATCTGACACTCACTGTCGGCGTCGGACTGATCGCGTATCTGTGTTCTTTGTATTACGCAAAGATCTTTGAGGCATATATTCCTGCACAGGAGGATGATCCGGAGGCGTGATCGTAACTGTTCAGTCACAAGCGCTTTCACAGTTACGAATGAACATTTATGACTCCGGTGCAAAAAAGCTGTTTCGAACGTACGGAAATCCAGATACTTTTTCCATTTATCTGGCCGCGCGAGTCTATACTGGCGCGAACAAATAAATGGAAAATGTACTTTGTTTTCCGCACGGTATATGCAGAGGCTCTAAATACGTGGAAGCAAGAGCATTCCACGTATTAAGACCCTCTAGTATATTATATTATATGGAGATTTTCGATTATGGATATTCGTTATTCTGTAAATCAGAGGGATTTCAAACGCTATACAACTCAGGAGATGAGGGATGAGTTTCTGATCACCGGTCTCTATCAACCGGATCAGGTCGTGGCCGTCTACTCACATGTGGACCGCATGGTCACCTTCGGCTGCATGCCGGTTCATGAAGAAGTGCCGATCGACAAAGGCATCGATGTCTGGCATAACTTTGGCACCACATACCTGCTGGAACGCAGGGAGCTGGGTATGTTCAACATCGGCGGCCCCGGCACGGTCACGGCTGATGATGAGACCTTCGCCATGAATTACAAGGACTGCCTGTACATCACCCAGGGCACCAAAAAGGTCACCTTCCGCAGCGAAGATCCGGAGAATCCGGCGAAGTTTTACATGGTCAGCGCACCTGCCCACTGCGCATACAAGACGACCTTCATCCCGATCGAGAAGGCCAACAAACGCCCGATCGGCGCCATGGAGACCTCCAACAAGCGCACGATCAACCAGTTCATCCATCCGGATGTGCTCAAGACATGCCAGCTTTCCATGGGCATGACCTGCCTTGAACCGGGCAGCATCTGGAATACCATGCCGGCGCATACCCATGAGCGCAGGATGGAGATCTATATGTACTTTGAGCTCTCCGAGGACAACGTCGTGTTCCACATGATGGGCGAAGGGAATGAGACCAGACATATCGTCATGCACAATGAGGAAGCGGTCATCAGCCCCTCCTGGAGCATCCATGCCGGCGCAGGTACCAGCAACTATACCTTCATCTGGGCGATGGGCGGAGAGAACCAGGCCTTTGACGATATGGACAACATTGAGAACAAGGATCTGAGATAATTGAAAGCCGACGGGGTCAGGCTCCGGTAACAAAGTGTGAACAAAAAAAGAACAAAGCGAGAACTCTGAAAGAGTTCTTGCTTTGTTCTTTTTTGTTCACCCTTTGTTACCGGGGCCTGACCCCATGGGGACCAGCCCCCTTTTTAATTATGCGTTGTCAGCGCTGAGGGCCTGCGCAGCGGTGCGGCCGGAGACAAAGATCTCAACGATCGCGTTGCCGCCGAGGCGGTTGCCGCCGTGGATACCGCCTGTGACTTCACCTGCGGCATAGAGGCCGGCGATGGGATTGCCCTCTGTGTCAAGGACATGGCGCTCGGTATCGACCTTGACGCCGCCCATGGTGTGATGGGTGCTGGGAGCCATCAGACGGACGGTCAGCATGGTGCCGTCCAGGTCATAGGTCTCAGGATTGTAGCTGCCATCCTCATTCTTTTCGACATTGCCGATGGTGCGGGAGGCGATGGCCTTGCCCACATCCTCGAACTCGCCGCCGGTCATGACGGCATTGTCATAATTGCGGATGGTCTCAAGCACGACCTCGGGATCGGCTTCGATGCCAAGCTCCGCGAAGAGATCGCCGAGCTGATCCGGTGTGCGGCGATAATAACGGCCGGGATAGTCTCCCTCGCCCAGCTGGATCGGTCCGGGAATCTTTTCTTCCGCGTTGTAGATCTCGAGGAAGACGCCCTTTGTGCCGTTGACCTCGATGCCGTTGCGGAACTCGGCCAGAGACAGCACGTCACGCTCGGAACCCTCATCGACGAACCGCTTGCCGGTGGTCGGGTTGATATAGACAGCGTAATTGCCGCCGCCGAAGGCGAGGTTGCCGTTGTCCACCCAAGAGATGGGCATGAGCTGTGTAAAGCCCTCACCGGTGGTGGCGGCGCCGACGGCCTCAGCCATGGCGATGCCATCGCCCTGGAGGGAGCTGCGGTTGGTGGTCTTGGTCGCGGTGGTCAGATATTCCTCGGACCAGTAGATGTTGTCCTCGAGGACCTTATTGATGTTGGCGGCAAATCCGCCGGTGGCAAGGATGACGCCCTTGTTCGCGTGGGCCGTCACTTCGGTGCCGTCATATTTGGTGGCTTTTACGCCTGTGACGCGGCCGTCCTCAACGATGAGCTCGTTGGCGGTGGTGCGCAGCAGGATCTGGTTTTCTTCGTTGGCATTGAGGAAGGCCGTCCTGGGAGCGACAAAATAGGTGCCCCAGCGTCCGCCGTATTCCTCTGTCTCACCGTCGCCGTCGGTATCGACATTGGCGCCGATGAACTCGTTCTCTCTGTACCACAGAGCGCCGATCAGGGTCGGCTGGGTATCCTCGACAAAGGTGGAGCCCATGGACTCAAGCCACGGTTTGAGCTCCTGGCCGCCGTTGATGAACTGGCTGACCAGATCCACGTCGCCGTAGATCCACTCGGTGCCGTCCGCACTCTGGCGAAGACCGCCGTAATAGGTCTGGAAAATATGCAGGTTCAGCGTAGAGAAGAGGGTCAGCTGATTCTCAGGTGTGCCTGCATCCAGCTTGGGCTGTGCCCAGTCAAGATAAGCCTGGATCTCTTTCTTGAGCTCCTGAAGGATCGGGAGATAATCGGCATGGACACCGTGTTTGGAAAGCTCGGCGGCGTCGCCGGCCACAAATTCGTGATCCAGATAATAATCTGCGTCGAACTCCTCCTCGGACCAGTCGAGGATCATCTTGAGCTCGTTGATGCAGCCCTGAACGGATTTGACCTTGTTATAGGTCTCACCGTCAAAGCCGACGCCGGTCTCGGCATCCGGATCTGCCGGATCCCATACCAGGTAGGGCATTACGGACTGATACTGACCGCCGGAAACCAGGGTGTTTCCGCCGATCTCGGCGTTCTTTTCGATGACCAGGACGGTGTTGCCATCCTCGGCAGCCTGAGCCGCGGCCGCGATGCCGGCACCGCCGGCGCCTACGATGACCACGTCATAGGTCAGATCCATGGCTTCGCCCGGAACGGTCTCGATGGTGTTGGTGATGAACTGGTTTTTGTTGGTGACACCGGCCTCGTCTGCGGCGGCATTGACGGCCTCCTTAAGAGCGCGGCTGGAGAAGGTGGCGCCGGACACGCTGTCGACGCCTGTGCCGTTGGCCTCGATGATCTGGGGGATCAGGATGTCAAAGGCAGGAGTGCCTACATGGTCTGTCTCGGCTGTGCTGACGATCTCGATGCCGGTGACAGCGGACTCGTCAAAGGTGACGCTGACCTCGGTGGGGCCGTTATAGCCGTCTGCCGTCGCCGTGTAGGTGCCGGGTGTGAAGGCCAGCTCAGCGTCTGCGGCAGGAGCTTCGCCGCCCTGCGCCTGGGCCAGGGCATCCGTCAGGGCCGTGCGCACGGCATCCGATGTCACGGTGGCGCCGGCCACGCCGTCGAACTCTGTGGACTGACCGTTAAGGATCTCGGGGATCAGCGTCTCGATCGCCGCTCCGCCGATCTCCGGCGTTTCCAGCTCTCCGTCAATCATCAGGGCCGTGATCTGGCTGTCATCCGTGGTCACGGTGACAGTGACCGGACCGCCCAGACCCTGCGCGGAAGCAGAGTAGGTACCGGGGACGTAGGCTCCGCCCTCCTCAGCGGGAACTGCGGCCGCACCGGCGAGGACCATGGATGCGGTCAGGGAAAGACTGAGCACCTTCTGTAAGGATCTTTTCATTCTCTTTCTCCTTTCATAAAAATGGTTAAAATGGATAGTTACATACTCATATTTAATCATATTTTGGACAAAATAGCAATGACTTTGAAATGAGTCAGGGGGACAGGTTCCTTGACTCATCTGAAGTGTTATCGCATAAACGGACGCCGGGCATTGTAAATATTTGAAGCGGGCAGCGCCGGATGTATCCCCATGTGTGACCACTGAAAAAACGTCCGAGCCCTTTCCGCTGGCGCTCCAGGAAGGCGGGCTATTCGTCCATAGACGACAGACTCTTAGCCCGCCTTCCAGGACCGCCATGCGTCCTGGTCTCGTACATTTTTTCTGTCGATGGTCACACATGGGGATACATCCGGCGCTGCCCGCTGGGAAGGCTTAAGAAGCCCGGCTGAAAATACCAGCCGTATTCAATACCTGTCCGCGCCACCAACAGCCGGGCCGACAACCTCCATCCGCCTCACAGACTTACGATATCCGGCATTCGGTTAAGCAATGATACTACCGGTAGGCCGTGAATTTTAACCTCCGTGACTCATTGTCAGCCGGGCTTCGATTCCGTTCATGGCAGACAGAGGCGGATGGATCCACCGGTGTGACCATCGACAGAAAAAATGCACGAGACCAGAACGCATGGCTCTCTTGGAACGCGGGCTAAGAGGCTGTCGTCTATGGCTGAATAGCCCGCATTCCTAGAGAGCCAGCGGAAAGGGCTCGGGCGTTTATTCAGTGGTCACACCGGGGGATTCATCCGGCTCTGCCTGCCTCAAAGCATTACCCAGCCCGGCGTCCGGTTATTC
>JAFWDX010000040.1 GCA_017515945.1 Blautia sp.
AATCTGCCCTCTTAATAATTTTCCGCTTTCCTTTCAAAATAGGCTCTGGGATGTGCGCAGACCGGACATACCTCGGGGGCTTCATCGCCCTCGTGGATATAGCCGCAGTTCCGGCATTTCCAGCCGAGGGGCGCGTCTCCCTTAAAGGTCTTGTCGGCCTTGAGGGATTCAAGGAGCTTCAGGAAGCGTTTTTCATGAGCGGCTTCGATGGATGCGACACCCTCAAATTTTTTCGCGAGCTCTTCAAAACCTTCTTCGCGGGCTTCTCTGGCCATGCGGGCGTACATATCCGTCCACTCAAAATTCTCGCCCTGTGCGGCGTCTGCCAGGTTCGCTTCGGCATCGTGAATGCCGTGGAATTCCTTGAACCACATTTTGGCGTGCTCTTTTTCCTGGTCTGCGGTTTCCAGGTAGAGTGCGGCCAGCTGCTCATAACCAGCTTTCTTGGCCTGGGAGGCGTAATAAGTATATTTGTTGCGCGCCAGGGATTCTCCGGCGAAGGCGTCTTTGAGGTTCTGTTCGGTTTTTGTTCCTGCGTATTTTGACATTTTTAAGTCCTCCGAATTTGTTATTTGTGATATTGCTATTATAGCATCAGGGGGGAGGATGTGCAATGAGTGCTGTTGATCATGTTCTGAATGAAGCAGGAAATGGTTACTATTCACGGTCTGACTGAAATGGGAGATGAGATATGGCGCTCCGGCAGGTAAATGAGGGAAGGCTCCGTCACAGTACTTGCGTATTGTCGTGTATGCATGGTAAACTTGTCTCATAAGCAGTCTGGAAAACAGAGTATTTTCGAAAAAAGGAGGGCGCATGAACGGAAATGTAAATTTCTCGATGGGAGATCCCGGTCAGAATAACGCCGGTGGTTTCGGCGGCGGGCCGGGCAGGAAAAAGGGCAGGCTGAAGGGGCCGAAGACGGGCGTGGTGATCACGGCGGCCGTGATCGTGTTTATCCTGATGACCGTGGCTTCGGGCAGTTTTTACCGGGTCGATGAGCAGGAGACGGCGGTGGTGACCATGTTCGGGCGGCATATCCGTTCGGATACGGCTGGATTGTATTTCAAGATCCCGCTGCTGCAGAAGGTTGAGAAGGTGGATACCACGATCCACGGGACCGGGATCGGATATACGGTCAACAACGACGGGCAGACCTTTACCGTAGGTACGGAAGGGATCATGATCACATCGGATTTTAACCTGATCGATATTGACTTCTATATGGAGTACAGGGTATCGGATCCGGTGGCTTATCTGTACAATTCCCTTGAGCCGGAGATGATCCTGAAAAATATGGCACTCGCGGCGATTCGTTCTACGGTGATCGATTTTACCGTGGATGATGCGATCACCGTGGGAAAATCGCAGATCCAGACGCAGGTCAAGCAGAAGCTCCAGGAGGCGCTGGCGGAGGAGAACATCGGCATCCAGGTCGTCAATATCACGGTGCAGGACGCGGAGCCGCCGACCTCGGATATCGTAGGCGCGTTCAAGGCGGTGGAGACGGCCAAGCAGGGCAAGGATACGGCCATCAACAACGCGAAGCAGTATCAGAATGAGCAGATTCCGGCGGCTGAGGCGGGAGCGGATAAGATCATCCAGAACGCGGAGGCGCTCAAGCAGGCGAGGATCGCGGAGGCCGAGGGGCAGGTGGCGCGCTTTAATGCCATGTATGAGCAGTACAGCCTGAATCCGCTGATCACGAAACAGCGTATGCTGTACGAAGCGATGGAAGCAGTGCTGCCGAATGCAAAGGTGATTATCAGCGACGGCAACACGCAGACGATGTATCCCATCGAGAGCTTTACAGGAAATCAGACAGGAGAGGAGGCGCAGTCATGAAAAGCAAGAAGGGAACGGCGAAATGGATCCTTGCAGGGATCGTGTGCTTTATACTGCTTTGTGTGGCCGGCGGATCTCTGTATGTCGTGCCTATGAATCAGTTCGCGGCGGTCCGCCGGTTCGGCAGGATCGTCCGGACGGAATCAGAGCCGGGGCTGAAGTTCAAACTGCCTTTTATCCAGAACGTGCAGCTTATCTCGAAATGCGTGAAGCTCTATGACGTGCCTCTCTCGGATGTGATCACGCGGGACAAAAAGAGCATGATCGCGGACAATTATGTGCTCTGGAAGGTCGTGGATCCGACGAAATACATCCGTACGCTGGAGGCGTCAGACACCAGAGCGGAGGAGAGGATCGAGGCCGCCGTCTACAATGCACAGAAGAATGTCATTTCTTCCATGAGCCAGGATGAGATCATTGAGGCAAGAGGAGAGAAGCTGACGCAGCTGTTGACCGATGAAGCAAATTCCGACATCGGAGATTACGGGATCGAGGTCGTCATCGCGGAGATCAAGTCACTGGATCTGCCGGATGACAACAAGGAGGCGGTCTATACCCGTATGATTTCCGAGAGACAGAATATCGCCGCTTCTTATAAGGCCCAGGGTGAATCCGAAGCCCAAAAGATCCGGAATCAGACAGACAGGGACGTCATCGTCATGAAGGCGGATGCCCAGAAGCAGGCCGAGATCCTGGAGGCTGAGGGCGAGGCCGAATACATGAGGATCCTGCAGGAAGCGTACAATACGGAAGAGAAAGCGGACTTCTACAATTTTACCCGCTCGCTGGATGCCTTTAAGAAAGCGCTGTCAGGTGAGGGAAATACGGTTATCCTGGACAAGGATTCGGAGCTGGCCGGACTCCTGTATGACGGCGTGAAGCAGTAAAGGAACACAAGGGGCCGGTTCCTTCGAATTGAAGTAACTGTTCAGCCAGCACCTCGCATTTACTGCGAGGTGCGTGGAGCAAAAGCTGAACAGCCAAGGCCAGGCGCACTTCCAATGCGACGAAAGGAGCCTGCGCCTGGCCTCGTAACTGTGAAGGAGCTTGTGACTGAACAGTTACGAATTGAATTATTCAGAAAGGTTTTAAACATGAAATTAGCAACATTTATATATGGAAATAACGAATACGTTGGCGAGGTCGTTGGAGATGAAGTCATCCCCTTCCCCGGGTGTACATCCATGGAAGAGCTGATCCGGGCAGGAAAGCCTTCGGCTCCGGCAGGAAAGGGCATTTCACTGAAGGAGGTCACCCTCCTTTCGCCGATTCCGAGACCTGCTCAGGATGTGATCTGCCTGGGCATGAATTTTGCGGATCATACAAAGGAAGCGGCAAAGTTCCACCCGAACATGGTGCGGGAAAACTATGCGGTCTATTTTTCCAAGCGCGTGAACGAGGCCGTTCCCGATGGCGGCATTGTGGATGGACATTTTGATGTGACAAGTCAGGTGGATTATGAAGCGGAAGTGGCGGTGATCATCGGCAAAGATGCATATCAGGTCAGGAAAGAAGAGGCGCAGGAATATATTTTCGGGTACACGATCCTGAATGACATTTCCGCCAGAGATCTGCAGAACAGGCATAAGCAGTTTTATTTCGGGAAAAGCCTGGACGGTTTTACACCGATCGGCCCGTGGATCGTTACCGCGGACGAATTTACGTATCCGCTGCAGATCGGTATCCGCAGCTATGTAAACGGCGAACTGCGCCAGAACGGGAATACTTCGGACTGGATTTACGGGGCCGGAGACGTGATCGAAGAGCTTTCCGGCGGAATGAAGCTGCGCGCCGGGACGATCATTTCCATGGGAACGCCGGCGGGTGTGGGCATGGGCTTTACACCGCCGAAGTATCTGAAAAAGGGAGATGTGGTCGTCTGTGAGGCGGACGGGATCGGGAAGCTGACGAACCGGATCGGGGGATGAGCCGTTAGCCGGGTTCCATGAATGAGTCAGGGGGGCGGGCTTCATGAATGAGTCGGGGGGCTGGTTCCATGAGTCAGGGGGAGAGGTTCCTTGACT
>JAFWDX010000355.1 GCA_017515945.1 Blautia sp.
CCCGGATGGCCGCGGAGTGCAACTGTACCCAGCTTCCCCTTGCCGACCTGATCCAGGAGGCAAACATGGCTGTGTTTATGGCTGTGCAGGAGGAGAGCGGTTCAGATGCAGATGAGGACCGGATCATGAGCCGGGTCCGTGAACAGATCGAAAAAGCGATCATGGATCAGATCGACCAGAAGGAAAGAGATGATGCACTGGTGGATAGGGTCACACGGTTTGAGCAGGCCGTGCGGGATATCAATGACGGAGAGGGCGAACAGTTTTCCATTGGAGAGCTGGCTGTGCTGTTGGATATGGACAGGGAAGAGATCGAGGATATCCTGCGGCTGACAGGAGACGACGCGTAAAAAACATGCCTGCGGGTATGATTAAAGGCATAAAGGGGACGGTTCCATGTGTGGTTTTTATACATGGAACCGTCCCCTTTATGTCATATATGGAGTTCCCGCGGTTATATCATTCCACCTGACTGATATAGCTTCTGAGCACTCTGGCCAGTACGTCAATATCGATCGGTTTGGTGATGTGGTCGTTCATGCCGGCTTTTTTGCAGTTGACGACATCTTCTGAGAAGGCATTGGCCGTCATGGCGATGATAGGGATTTTTTTTGCATATGTCCGGTCTATGGCCCGGATGGCCTTTGCAGCTTCATATCCGTTCATGTTCGGCATCAGTATATCCATGAAGATCAGGGCGAAGTATCCATCCGCGGAGGAAGAGAATATTTCCACAGCCTTCTGCCCGTCTACAGCTCTGTCCACCTCCAGCCCTGTCATTTCCAGGAAATCGGTGGCAATATCCGCGTTGAGCTCCTGATCCTCTGCCAGCAGAACCCTCTGGCCGCTCAGGTCCAGCTCTTCCAGACTGCGGAACGGCGCTTCCTGCTCCGTATCCTGCTCCTGTCTGGATATAAGCGAGTGAAACAGAGCGGCAAGCCTGGTCCGGAACAGAGGCTTGCTGATGAATGCATTGGCTCCGGCTTCTCTGGCATCTGTCTCGACCTCTGTCAGATCATAAGCGGAGAGAATGATGATCGGGATATTCTCTCCGACAAGGCTGCGGATCTGACGGGTCGTTTCCCCGCCGTTCTGATCCGGCAGTTTCCAGTCGATGATGATGGCAAAGAAATCGCGGTTCTGTTCCTGCCGTGTCCTTACCCGGTCCACGGCGGCTTTTCCGGAGAGAACCCATTCGCTGTTCATTCCCATATCATTGAGCAGTCCGCAGGAAGATTCACAACAGACGGGATCATCGTCGACAAACAGCACGCGCAGGTCGGCAAAGCTCTCATCATTGATATTGATCTCCTGTTGAAGCTTCAGATATATGTCGACAGTAAATCTGGAGCCTTCTCCATAGACGCTCTTGACCAGAATCTCACCACCCATCATACGCACGATGTTGCGGGTGATCGCCATCCCAAGTCCGGTGCCCTGGATACCTGAAGCCTGCGCGTCGTTGGCGCGTGTAAACGGTTCAAAGAGATGCTCCTGGAATTCTTCTGTCATGCCGAAGCCATTGTCTTCAAAGACAAACTGATAGTGTCCGAAGTTCTGGATTGCGGAGGGGATCTCCTTTACCGCGAGTGAGATCTTGCCTCCGTCCGGGGTATATTTGATCGCATTGCTCAAAATATTGACGATCACCTGTTCGATCCTTCTGCGGTCGCCGATGACCTGCTCATGATCCACATCAACCTTCATCCGGAAAGAATGCTGGTGAGCCTGGATCTGGGGACGTGTCATGGCAAGCATACCGTCAAAGAGTTCTTCCAGGCAGAATTCTTCATCCTGCAGCTCCACTTTACCGGACTCGATCTTGTTCATGTCCAGCACTTCATTGATCAGGGAGAGGAGATGATTGGAGGACTCTGTGATCTTTTTCAGGCAGTCTGCCACTCTCTCCGGATCGTCGAGGTGCTTGCCGGCGATCACGGTCATTCCGATGATCCCGTTCATAGGGGTACGCATGTCATGGCTCATGCTGGAGAGAAAGTCGCGTTTGGCTTCGTTGGAGGCGTTGGCCGATTTGATCGCTTCCCGAAGGGCCTGCTGGATCTGCTGTTCCTTCCTTACCTCTTCATCTACGTCTTTGAATCCGCCCACGATGTTTATGGCCGATCCGGCCTGGTCAAGTCTGGCAAACTCCAGCCGATAGTACCGGATCCCCGTTTTAAAGACACGTCGGAAAGGGACGGAATACATTACTTTGTTTTCGGTATTTTGGATGATATTTTCCGGTGTGACCGCCTCCAGAAATCCCTGACGGTCCTCTTCCAGCACCAGCTTTGAGTAATAGGCAAACGCATCGGAAAACCTGGTGAGCTTGACTGCCTCATGCGCCGGCAGGAGATGGGTCATCTGGTTGTCGATGCGATACAGCTGAAAATGCTGGTTTTCCACATCATCGATCAGCCAGACGGAGTCATAGGACCGGGTCAGTGCTTCTATGACGGCAGAATAGAGAGCCTTGTCCGATTCATTTTTGGCATGCTTGTCAGTGATATCCGAGATAAATACGTAATATAAACCGTTGTAGACATCAGATTCCACATAATGGCCGTAATCTTCGACCCAGCGCACCCGGCCGTCCTTGCGGATGATCCGGTATTCCACGTATTCAAGTTCATGGCGGCTTTGGTCGATCTGTTTTCTTATGGTTGTCGAGATCTTTTTATAATCCTCAGGATGAACCATTCTGCGAAAGCAAAAGCCGGAGAATGCTTTGAATTCCTCGAGATCATCACATCCGAAGATCCGGCAGACGGCTCTGTTGGCGTAAAGGAGTTCTTCCGTCTCGTCTGCCTTGTAGATAAAAAAGCCGCCGGGCATATGTTCACCAATCTGTTCGATGATTGGAAAACTTTGTTCGTTAAGTGTAAAATGTCTGCTGAACATAGGATGCTCCCTTCAGGAAATTTATGCGTAACTGCTCAGTCACAAGCTCCTTCACAGTTACATTTATGCATCATAAAGAAATACAAATTCTTTCAGATACTCACGCATCGGAAGATGCCGGGGACAGATCGTTTCACACTGACCG
>JAFWDX010000356.1 GCA_017515945.1 Blautia sp.
TACTGACCATAGGCGGATTGGTACAGATCGTACCGGCCCATGCCACCGTCAGCACATTATCCCTTCCCTGGCCGTCTGTCACGCTGACCAGCACGGCCGGGAGCGGATAAAGCATATTTCCGGGCTTCCAGGTATCTTTCCCGTTATTCATCTGCGGACTTCCTCAGGAAAAATCGGCAGCCATAAACTGAGCCGCTTCCATCATGGCCGGTATCAGCTGTTTTTTGCGTGACACCACACCCGGCAGATAAAAGATATCTCCATCCGGTTCAATGTGGAAAGCCTCTCTGGCCAGATCCACACTGCCCTCCCCGTAATAAAGAAGCTGTGTGGATTCCTCCAGAATATTCGTCAGCATGAAATAGATCATTGTCACGCCGCCATGGCCGATCTCCCCGGAAATATAGGAAAGAAGCCTTTCTTTGATGTTGTCGAGCTCCTCCGTATCCATGGAGCTGATCTGTCCGACACCAAAGATCACATTGCCCTCAGCGATAAACTTCTTGTAATCCTGGAAAAAGATCTCTTCTGAGGATTTTTCTTTGAGATTGCTTCCGGCCCGGAACATTTCCTTCGCAAAATCCTCGATCCGGATACCGGCGATCAGGGAAAGCGCGCTGGCAGCAATTTTATCTTTCTGCGTACAGGTCGGTGAGCGGAACATCAGTGTATCGGAAATAATGGCTGCACAGAGCAGTCCCGCGATCTTTGGAGGAATTTCCAGTCTGTGCTCCTCATAAATGGTGTACAGGATCGTGGCCGTACAGCCCACCGGCTCATTGCGGAAATTGATCGGAGACATGGTCTGAAGGGATCCGAGCTTGTGATGGTCGATGATCTCGAGAATCTCCGCTGCATGGATGTTATCCACAGCCTGACCTTCCTCATTATGATCGACCAGGATCACTTTCTTGTGCTTCATGTCCAGAAAATTCCTCCTGGATATGGTACCGACACATTTCCCTTTCTTATTGATCACAGGAAAAGCTCTGTGCCTCTTTTTGACCATGATGTCCTGTATATCATCCGTAAAATCTTCCGTGCTGAAGGATACGATCTGATCCTTCATCATGACATAATTTACCGGTATGCTTTGATTGATCAGCCTTGAGATCGTAAAAGTGTCATACGGAGACATGATCAGCACGATCTGTTTCTCTCTGGCCAGACGCTTTACCTCATCACTGAATTCGATACCCATACCGACAATGATACAGCTGACATTCTGTTCGATCGCCTGGAGCTGATCCTCTTCTCTGTTTCCGAGAATAACCATATCATTCTCTTCCACATACTCTCTCATCAGATCCGGATCCGCTGTGCCGACCAGGATTTTGCCTTCCACAAAATATCCGTGCTCGTTTCCCTCAATGATCAGCGCATCCAGCGTCTCGGCGATTCTCCGGTATTGCGTCCGGGCGCTTGACAGCAGAAAGCTGTCAGTCGTATCCATATAAATCTTTGCAATATCACCGACAGTGACCAGACCCTCCAGCGCACCGCTTTCATCGACAACAGGCAGTGAAACGATACTGTTTTTTCTCATCAGATCCCAGATATTTTTAAGGGACATGGTCTTGTCCGCGGCAGGACATGGATGAATATCCATGTCTTTTACCTGCGTTCCTATATTACCCAGATAAGCAGGAGGCTCCATGCCGAAATAATGCAGCACAAACTGCGTCTCTTCATTGATCTGGCCTGCTCTGCGGGCAACATATTTCCTGGATGGATCGGTTCTGTTTTTTATATCCGCGTATGCGATCGCAGAGCATATGGAATCCGTATCCGGATTTTTATGCCCGATCACATATATTCTTTCCTGACTTTTCATGATCGATCATAATTTAATATTTGCAAACAGTGAGCCAAGAGAGGTGGTAGCCTGCTCCTTTGATTCCGGAAGCTCAAATACCTCTTCCTCGATCTCACTTGCGGGACTTTCCTCAGCTTCTCTGATACTCAGGCTCAGCTTCCCGTCCTTGATGGCGATGACTTTGACCTTTACCCTGTCTCCTACGGCAAGTACTTCGGACGGATGTTTGATCCTCTTTCCGGCGATCTGGGAAATATGCACCAGTCCGGAAATGCCATTGTCCAGACGCACAAACGCACCGTATGTCTGCAGACTCTCAACAGTCGCTTCTGTCACGAAACCGACAGCGATATTGGAAATGAGGTTTTTCTTTTCCTCCTGCTCCTTTTTCCTGAGGATCTCTCTGGCTGAGAGGATCAGCTTTTTCGCGTCCTTCTGTACATCAATGACCTGTACCTGGAGCGGTTTATTCAGATAGCTCTCCGTATCCTCCACATAATTCACACCGAGCTTGGAAGCAGGGATGAAACCACGGATATCCTCCACATAGGCGACAACACCGCCTTTTACGACTCCTTTGACAACTACATCCAGGACTTCACCGGTCTTCATATATTCCTTCAGCTTTTCCCAGCCAAGGACATCTGCCGCTTCTACCTTTGAGAGACGGATCCGACCCTTTTCATCCTTGTTTGTCACTGTAGCGGAAACAACATCGCCGACCTTCACATTTTCCTTGAGGGAAAAACCCGGTTCATTGCTGTAATCCTCTGCTGAAATCACACCGGAGGCATAGTAATTAAGATCCAGAACGACCTCGTTCTCATCCACACTTACTACAGTACCCTGTATGATATCCCCTTCCTCGATATTCCGGAAAGAAGCGTCCAGTTCCTTTTCATAATCCTTCATTGTTTCAGCCATTATTATATCCTCCTGATCACGATTTTTTTAGGCTGGTATACTCGCGGCAACGATCAAACGGAAAATGATATTTATCGCCGCGGCATATGCAGAACCTTATATCGTACCTGTTCAGTCACAAGCTCCTTCACAGTTACGCATTATCCAATATTTTATCATATCTTACCGAAATTGTCCAAATGCCTCAGAGAGCATGGCAAACTGCTCCAGGGAGAGCCTCTCGCCCCTCACACCCGGATCCAGTCCGCACTCTTTGAGTACGCTTTCGATCTTATCCTTATCCAGTCCCAGCTTTGGATCGTTTCTGAGCGCGTTGGCCAGCGTCTTTCTCCTTTGATTGAACGCCGCACGGATCAGAGAAAAAAAGAATTTTTCATCCTTCACCTGTACGGGAGGTGTTCCGTAACGATCCAGACGGATCACGGCACTGGAGACCTTCGGATGGGGCATAAAGCAGTTTGGAGGCACGATGGCCATGATCTGCGGCTGTGCATAATATTGTACAGCCAACGAGAGGGCACCATATTCTTTGCTGCCTGGTCCCTCCTGCATCCTCATGGCGACCTCCTTCTGGACCATCACAGTAATGGATTTCAATGGAATACCGCTCTCAAAGAGATTCATGATGATCGGGGTCGTAATATAATACGGCAGATTTGCCACGACCTGAATCGGCATTCCATGATTAAACTCCTGTACCAGAGCAGGCAGATCCGTTTTGAGTATATCCTGATTCAACACCGTCACATTATCCCACTGTGAAAGAGTTTCCTGCAGGATAGGCACCAGATCCCTGTCCACCTCCACTGCGCAGACCTCACGGGCGGCTTCAGCCAGATACTGCGTCATCGTACCTATACCCGGACCGATCTCCAGCACAAAATCATCCTTGCTGATTCCAGATGATTCAATAATTTTGTCAAGAACATGAGAATCAATCAGAAAATTCTGGCCAAACCTTTTCCGGAAGGTGAAAGGGTACTTCTGAATGATCTCGATCGTACTTTTCGCATTTCCTAGATAAGGTCTGGCCATAATATCAAATCCTTTTTATCATGTATAAAATGATCGCAACTGTTGTAAAGAGATTGTTCCTGAACAATTACGAGAAATCCTTTTCATGCAGCACAACATAGCCGTCCCGGTCAAGCCTCTTTTTGCGGTTAAACTTGAGAAGACCACCCTCTGCCCGGGCTATGGCATTGTCAAGAAGATTTTTAACAGATCCGATATTCATCGGCTCATCTTCCTTCTGGTTTTCGCCGATCTTATTATACAGAGCCAGCATACCCATACGGTCTATTTTATATCCGTTTTCCATCGTATATCTGATGGCAAAGGTAACCAGCTCATCATTCGTAAATACCGGAATATTTACCATTGAGGTGAATTTGCGGGCAAACTTCTGATGCCGGGCGATCATTTTACGCATGCCGATCTTTTCATCTTCAATTATGACGATCAGACCGTTTGTGTCCTGTTCCATGGCTTTGTCAAGCTGATCGACTGTCTTCGCATCAAGCTGATTGGCATCTTCAATAACCAGAAAGCCTCCTGAAAGCTTTTCAACAATACGGGCAATATCCTTTCCGTTGATATCCTCCGCAAAAACGTAAGCAACTTTCGAAGCCACAAGATTCAGTTCCCTGCATATTGCCGGAATAATACTGGAGATCAGACGGGTCTTTCCGCTTTCCCTCCCGCCCATGACGATGATATTCCCTGTTCTGGAGGTCTTGTCCGCAGCAGCTTCCTGCACATCCTCCAGCATTTCGATCAGCTGCTCTTTCATACCCGGTACACGTACAAAATAAGTAAAGAGCTTTTCCTCTTCTTCATCCAGTTCATGAGCTCTCGGTATAATATCCGTCTGCTCGAGTTTCACCGGTTTTTTGTGCTGTACCTGCTGATTTTCGGAAAGTTCATCCGGTATCTCTTTTTTCTCTTTCTTTCTCCTGTGGACGGGCGGCTGATCCTTATTCAGTGAAACAACCTGCTCATCCTCTTCTTTCATACTCTGCTTAAGAAGTTCAGCAAACTTCTCATCATCCGTCAGTTCCCTTTCATCTCCAACAGCTTCTTCATCTTTGTACTCATCATATTCGTCAGAGTCATCCTCATAGCTGTCTGCACGTCCGGCTGGCCCATTCATAAATTCTGCTTCCGCCATGGCCAGATCTTCCTCAGAGAGAAATTCCTCCTCCTCGAGAGCCGGAACCTCCTGTCTGTCCTTTACACCTGCAGACTCTCTTTTCCGGGATGAAGGATATTCATCGTCGATATCATCATCGTCATCCGAATATTCGTCATCTTCATATGAATCGTCCTCCTCATCTGAGTCATCATCTTCATATGAATCATCCTCTTCATCTGAGTCGTCATCTTCATATGAATCATCATCCTCATCTGAGTCGTCATCTTCATATGAGTCGTCATCTGTCTCAGAATCTTCATCCTCGTCTGAGTCGTCATCTTCATATGAGTCGTCATCCGCTTCAGGATCGTCCTCCTCGTCTGAATCATCCTCTTCATATGAATCATCATCCGCCTCAGGATCGTCCTCTTCATATGAATCATCATCCGCCTCAGGATCATCCTCTTCGTCTGAATCATATTCTTCGTCTGAGTCATCCTCTGCATCTGCAGCAGCTTCCTCATCCGAGTCATCCTCTGCATCTGCAGCATATTCCTCATCCGAGTCATCCTCTGCATCTGCAGCATATTCTTCATCCGAATCATCCGCTTCATCTACAGCAGCTTCCTTATCCGGGTCACCCTCTGTATCTGCAGCAGCTTCCTCATCCGGATCATTCTCCTCCAAAGCATCTGTCTCCTCTGAGACAACCCCTTCCTCAAAGACATCTGTCTCCTCTGAAGTATCCTCTTCTTTCAAAACGGCTGTCTCTTCTGCGCTTTCCTCTTCATCCGAATGATCTGACTCACGCGAAATATCTTTTTCATCCGAAAGGCTTTCATCAGCCGGGATATCTTCTTTTTCAGGCAAATCTTCCCCGTCTTCGTCTCCATCCGGAAAACTGATGCTGAGCGCATCCACGACTGCCTTTTTTACTCTTCTTTTCTTTTTCTTCTGCGGCAGAGCATCCGGTATCTCGATGCCCTGCCTCGTAGCTGCCGCCAGGATCGTATCTTCCAGATTGAACTCTCCGGATCCGGAAGTATCCGATGAGCTCTCCGGTGCGGATTCCTGTCTGTTTATATCAGATCTTTTGATATCCGGCAGTTTATTTGTATTCAAAAGATTAAACCGCTGCATGGACTCCGGAATTTTAAATTCCTTCATAACCGGAGATGCCTTATCTTTATCTTTATCCTTATCCACAGCCTCAACGGCAGGTTTAGATTTTTTTGGTACAACAGGTTTTTCGGTCACGACCGCATTGCCTTTTTCCGTTTCGGGCTCCAGGAGCGGAATATCCTTAAAACTCTCTTTCTTTTGATCCGGTCTGCGTATGATCTCCTCCGGAATGGACTGCTGAGCTTTTTCATCGGGCTCATCATCCTGTTCTTCCTCTTTTCTGGAGCCGAAAATATCCCTGATTCCTTTGGAAATCCTTTCCTGCAGACTCTGAACTCCGGCCAGGTCCTTTGCGTTGTTGACCTCAATACTCCCTATAGACGGATCATCGGGATCGGCTTCATCAGACTGCCTGCCTTCACTCAGTTCATCCGCAGCCTTTGTTTTCGTATCAGATCCCGCAGCGTGAGGATCCCTTCCCTTCCGGGCATTCTCCTTCTCATAAAGCTGCTGCTCTCTGGCGGTAAGTCCGCTGATCTTCTTTTTGAGATCAAGAGCTTTTATCACATAGCTTCCTTCATTGAACCACAGGATCATCTCATTGCACAGATCCAGACATTTGTCCTTCTGTCCGGCCCTGTAATATAGCCTGGCCAGCTCATAAGACCATCTCTCTGTAAACTCCTGATCCTTGTATGACTCAAGAGTTTTTATCTGCTCTTCGATCGGCTCTTCCTTGGCGCTCTGAATTTTGTACTGCAGGATATAATGCGTATTGTCATCGGCGGCTACTTCCATGAATTCCTGGAAATACTCCTCAGCTTCCTCTATATCCCCCATTTTCAGAGAAATCTCGATCAGACGGTACAGGATGTTTTTTCCGATCGGTGCACGATGATAGGCCAGCAGAAAGATTTCTCTGCTGTCTTCGTAACGCTTGTTGGCAGCATAGATCTCTCCCACCACGCAGAGGGTACGGACATTCTTTACCCGTCTCCAGTCTATACTGTCCACCACTTTCATGGCTCCCTCATAATCCTTTTTATCAACGAGCCTGTTTATTTCTTCCAGTTTTACACGAAATTCCTCTTTATCCAAAACTCTCCACCAGCTTTCCAGGTAAATTCATTGACTTATGGTAACTGTTCCTCTGGAAACATGATAAATCCGATCCAGCCTGAAACGATGGCCGGCAAAATCCTCAAGCCCTGTACAGGTGATCAGGGTCTGTATATCATGAATACTGTCCAGCAGGTATTCCTGTCTCCTGCTGTCCAGTTCGGAAAGGACATCATCAAGAAGGAGTATGGGGGTATCCTTTATTTTTTTCTCCAATATCTTTATCTCAGACAATTTAAGAGAAAGTGCTGCTGTCCTCTGCTGCCCCTGGGATCCGAACTTTCTCAGGTCTATATTGTCCGCCGAAACGCAAAAATCATCCCTGTGAGGACCCGCTGATGTCGTTTTATGTCTGCAGTCTCTTTCTCTGGCTGCAGACAGTTTATCTGCCAGTTCATCGGCGGCGCAATCCGGCTCATAGACAATATGAAAATCTTCTGTGCCTCCGGTCAGTTCAGAATGGATCTGCCGCGCGGTCTCAGAAAGCTCCTGCATAAAGTCCGCCCTTTTTTCTATAATTTTTTTCCCATATTTTACCAGCTGCTCATCCCACACGTCCAGTGTAGACAACAAAGAAGGATTAAATGACAAATCCTTGAGCAGTTTATTCCTCTGACTGACGATTTTATTGTAATCCGTCAGATCTGAAAGATAAATACTGTCAAGCTGACACAGCTCCGCATCCAGAAAACGGCGGCGCTGTGCAGGCCCGTTTTTTATGATATTAAGATCCTCAGGAGAAAAGAATACAAAATTTACGAGTCCAAGCAGTTCACGTGCTTTTCGGATCGGAATGCCGGATATCGCGATGGCCTTTGACTTATCCCTGCGCAGATGCATATCGATTTTATATGAAATATGCGCCTTCTGAACGATTATGCGGATATGTGCCTGCTCTTCTCCGAACTGGATCATATCCCTGTCCTGCAAAGTACGGTGAGATTTCGTCGTTCCACACAGGTAAACAGCTTCAAGGATATTGGTCTTGCCCTGCGCATTATCTCCGAAAAACAGATTGGTTCCCGTATGTAATCCAATCTTCAGATCAGCATAATTGCGAAAATGATCAAGTTCTACTGATTCAACATACATAAAGCTCTATTACAACTTTTTGTAACTGTTCAGTCACAAAGCTCCTTCACAGTTACCTTTTTTCAACAATAACTGTATCCTGTCCTCTGAAAGAAAAGATATCGCCCGGATAAAGCTTACGTCCCCGGTGAATCTCCTGTTCTCCGTTTACGGTTACATTTCCCTGTGTGATCTCAAGCTTGGCCTGAACCCCGTCGTCAGCAAGCCCCGCCAGCTTCATGGCCTGCCCGAGGCGTATAAATTCATCTTTGATTTCCAGCTCCATCAGATCATCCCTTCTAGTATACCTGTTCCCGCAGCAGATGCGGGCTGTTGACCGAACAGTTATAAATATTATTCGTTTTCGCGTGTATATTGTACCGCGTTTATATTGACGGGAAGGATAAGATATATATATCTGCCTTCATCATCCCTGATAAAACAGGGAGCTTTCGGATTGATCAGATCAATGGATACTTCCTCATCCGAAACAGCCCTGAGGGCATCGATCAGGAAACGTGGATTAAACCCGATCAGTATATCCTTTCCTTTTTTGTCAATTTCCATATCCTCATTCATGGAACCCATGGATGAGTCGATCAGCAGCTCCATTTTTCCGTCCATGATACGGATGATCAGAGGCTTTTTATCCCCTTCCCTTACCAGCAGTGTGGCTCTGTCTATACAATCCAGAAGCTCTTTTCTGTTTACTGTCACTCTGGTTTCGTACTCAGCCACCAGCATCTGGTCTATCCGGAAATATTCTCCCTCTATCAGACGACTGACCAGGATCGTATTCTCCAGTTCAAACAGGACATGATTTTTTGAAAAATATATGCTTACCTGATCATCCATTTCTCCTGAAAGGATCTTGCTGATCTCATTCAGAGTTTTTCCAGGTACGATCACCTTTATATCGTCATACTGACCGGCCAGAGGCATGGATCTGACAGAGATCCTGTGTCCGTCGAGAGAAACGATCCTGAGCACATTGTCACGGATCTCAAAAAGTTCCCCTGTCATCAGTTTATTATTCTCATTAGACGCGATGGAAAAGATCGTCTGGCGGATCATCTCTTTTAATGTAAACTGTGACATCGTAAGCAGACTGTTTTTTTCCACCATGGGAGGAACGGTAAAATCGTCTCCTGGCTGGGCAGGTATCTGAAATCGGGATTTCTCACAGGTGATGACAGCGCTGTAATTTTCATCGATCCGGATCGTAATGTCATTTTCGGGAAGCTTACGTACGATCTCGTACAGAATTTTTGCGTCAAGGGCTGCGATACCTTTTTCAAGGATATCCCCGTCAACAAAAGTCTCTATACCCATTTCCATGTCATTGGATACAAGCCGGATCCTGGAAGCTTGTGCATCGATCAAAATACATTCAAGGATCGTCATTGTCGTGCGTACAGGTACGGCGCGCATGGCAATATTGAGACCTCTGAGCAGATTTTCCTTGGAACAGACGATTTTCAACTTTTTTCCTCCTTCCGGAAAAATGCCGGACTGTCTTTCGGGCTGTCTGTAAAAAAATATAAATAAAAAATTAATTTAATAGTAATAACAGTAGGGCGTGTTTATTTGTGAAAAAGTCTGTCCAGGCCCTGAGCCTGCGCATACTGCGCTGTGGACAGGCTTATGGAAAAGTATTCTCAAAACGGGTGGAACCGCGGTGGATAACGGATATCCGATCACTCACGATCCGGCCGATGACGGAGCAATTTTGGATTTCAGGAGCTGGATCGTCTGTCTCAGCTCGTCGTCCGTAGTCAGAAGCTGCTCGATTTTGTTGATACCGTGGATAATTGTGGAATGATCTCTCCCGCCTATATAGGTGCCGATATCAGTGAGGTTTGCATTTGTCAGCATCTCTCTGCACAGATACATGCAGATCTGTCTGGGCTGCATGTATTTGGCGCTTTTTTTCTTTGAGCAGATATCCTCTACGGTCAGGCCATAGTGCTCGCCCACAGTAGAGAGAATATATTCGGGGGTTATCTGCTTTTTTTCATCCGGCGAGATGATATCCTTCAGGACATCTTTCGCAAAATCCAGGGTGAGCTCCGCCTTGTTATTGATCCTTGCATGGGCGACGACTTTGTTGAGCGCGCCCTCAAGCTCACGTATATTGGAATTTATATTTTCGGCTATATATTTAATGATGCTTTCGTCTATGTGAAAGCCATCTGAATCCTCTTTTTTGTGAAGGATAGCCATCCGTGTCTCATAGTCCGGTGGTGTGATATCCGCAATGAGACCCCATTCAAATCTGGAGCGGAATCTCTCCTCCAGTACATCCATATCCTTGGGCGGTTTATCCGAGGAGATAATGATCGCTTTTTTGGCACTGTGGAGGCTGTTGAAGGTATGGAAAAACTCCTCCTGTGTGGAATCCTTTCCTATTATAAATTGAATATCGTCTACGAGAAGCACGTCAATATTTCGATATTTTTCACGCAGCCTGGCCATGGCGGTATTATTTCCGTTACGGATCGCCTGGATCACTTCATTTGTGAATTCCTCGCTGGTCACATAGAGTACTTTGGAATCGGCGTTATGCTCTATGATGAAATGAGCGATGGAATGCATCAGATGAGTTTTGCCAAGTCCGGCGCCTCCATAGATAAAGAGAGGATTGTAGACCTCGCCGGGTGACTCCGATACGGCAAGAGCGGCGGCCTGGGCCAGATTATTGTTGTTCCCCACAACAAAGGTGTCAAAGGTATAGCGGGGATTCAGATGCGCTTCCTCGCAGCGCAGCTCCTGGCTTTTGTCCATAGTACGTGAAGCTGTGGAATCAGCTTCATCAGGCAGGATCAGGCGGAGTTCGCAGTCATCGAGATCCAGGACCTCGGCTATGGCGACCTGCAGGAAGAGTCTGTACTTATTACTGATATAATCCAGACCTACCTGCTCTGAGGGTACGATGATGGTCACGACATTTCCTTCCATCTTGTGTACGATCAGAGGCTTCAGCCAGGTTTTGAAGGAAATATTTGAGAGATGATTATCCTCCTTTACTTTTTCCAGGATCTCATCCCATTTTTCTATAAGAATATCCATATTTCCTCCATCCTCTTTATTTATTGTAACGGAACCGTTCAGTCACAGGTTCCGTCACAGCTGCGTTGATTTATTTTTCCAGACACTTATGCGTTTACTATATTAATATAAATTCCTTTTTGGTGCAATCACATTTTTGAGCCGCAGGTGATTCCGGGAAAAAACGGTGGGGAAAATGTGCATAACTTAATATCCTTGTAATAACTTTGCAAAATATTGATTTAAAGGGATTTTTGAACTATTGTCCGGATTTGTAAGCGGGAAATCCCACCGAAAAGGGCAGTTATCCACAAGTTATCAACAAAATGTGGATAAATATTTTTTTATGCACATTTATCCACATTATACTGGCGCGATAAAAAAACGATGAAAAACCTGATAAAACAGCAATCTTCTTCTTGACTGGAAGGTTTTCTTTCTATATAATAGGAATGATGTTCTATTGGGGAGTAAACAGCGTAATATGCGATATGCAGGTGTAAAAATACATCGTAATTGTTCAGTCACAGTTACGATATGTCAATTTTTACTATGCTGCCAAAAATATGGAACGGACAAGGAGGTGTTATAACCCATGAAAATGACATTCCAGCCTAAAAAGAAATCTCACGCGAGAGTACATGGTTTCAGAGCCCGCATGAGCACAAAGGGTGGCCGTAAGGTCCTGCAGGCCCGGAGACTGAAAGGCAGAAAAAGATTAGCACTGTAATGAAAAAGGCCGCATTTTTGTGGCCTTTATTACATTTTATTAAATTTTTATGATGAAGTATTCAGACTCCCTGAAAAAGAATAAAGACTTTCAAAAAGTATACAAAAATGGAACATCAAAAGCAAATCGGTATCTGGTCATGTACGTGCTCCCCACGGAGTGCGCAAAAAATCGTCTGGGAATATCCGTCAGCAAAAAAGTTGGAAACAGTGTGGTACGCCACAGAGTGACCAGATTGATCAGAGAAATCTACCGCCTGCATGAGCTGGAGATCAGACCCGGTGTGGACATCGTCGTCGTAGGCCGCCCCTCTGTGAGGAATCTGCCTTATGCACAGGTTGAAAGCGCGATGCTGCAGCTTTGTGACAGGACTGGTATCAGAGAGGAAAAATCGGAGCAGCAGTATGGTTAAAAAACTCATGATTTTATCGATCCGTCTCTATCAGAAATATCTTTCACCGATGAAGAGAACGAAATGCCCTTATATTCCCACATGTTCTCAATATGGCCTGGAGGCCATACAAAAATACGGAGCTCTGAAGGGAGGATTGCTCGCATTGTGGAGGATACTTCGCTGCAATCCTTTTTCGCATGGAGGATACGATCCGGTGCCATGACA
>JAFWDX010000357.1 GCA_017515945.1 Blautia sp.
GACGCTGCCACGGAAGATACGACTGAAGCTGCTGACGCTGCCGCGGAAGAGGCAACCGAAGCTGCTGATGCTGCCGCGGAAGAGGCGACTGAAGCTGCTGATGCTGCCACGGAAGAGGTGACCGAAGCTGTTGACGCTGCTGCGGAAGATGCCACCGAAGCTGTTGATGCTGCCGCGGAAGAGGCGACCGAAGCTGTTGATGCTGCCGCGGAAGAGGCGACCGAAGCTCCCGCTGAGGAACCACTTACCGACGAGGCTTCCACCGATAAAGCCTCCTCTGAATCTCCTGAGGAGTATTTTGACAGCCTCACTATTGAGGAACAGGTTGACTACCTGGAAGGCACGATCAGCGCTTATGAAGAAATCGTGGTACAGGCACTTGATTATGTAAAAAAAGAGCTTAATCTCGGAGTGCTTATGCAGATTTTCGGAATCGATGAAGCCAGCCTTGACTTCAGCCTGACTGCTCCGGAAGGATCTACACTTGAAGAAAGGCTCAATACCGTAAGCGAAAAGACTCAGCTGCTTGAAACAGTTGTTTCCCTTGTACATAAGCTTGTAGAGAATGTACAGTAATATACAGTAATATACAGTTATGGGGTCAGGCTCCCGGACGTGGAAGCCTGACCCCATTTTTATTTCACTTCGCGTCATACCACGTGGCGCCTTCATGCATGTCGATCTCCAGCTCCACAGAAAGCTGCGCCGCCCCCTGCATCTCCTCGGCAAGGATCCGGGCGACCTTTTCACGCTCATCTGCGGCAGTCTCAACGAGCAGCTCATCATGCACCTGCAGCAGGAGTCTCGAGCGCAATTCCTCTTTTTTCAGCCGCCTGTCCACTCTGTTCATGGCGATTTTGATAATATCCGCCGCAGTCCCCTGGATCGGGGAGTTCATGGCGACCCTTTCCCCAAAGGAACGCTGCATGAAATTGCCGGAGGCAAGCTCCGGAATGGGGCGTCTGCGGCCGTACATCGTGCTCACGTATCCTTCTTTTTTCCCCTGTTCCACCAGAGAATTCAGAAAGCTCCGGATCCCTGGGTAGGTCTGGAAGTATTTCTCGATGTACTCTTGTGCCTCTTTTCGTGATATGCTCAGGTCCTGGCTCAGTCCAAAGGAACTGATCCCGTATACGATACCGAAATTGACCGCCTTGGCATTGCGCCGCTGCAGGGCTGTCACCTCGTCAAACGGTACATGGAAAACCTGAGACGCCGTAAGTCTGTGAATGTCCTGTGCCTCCCTGTACGCCTGGATCAGCTTCTCATCGCCGGACATATGGGCCAGTACGCGCAGTTCGATCTGTGAATAGTCCGCATCTGTAAACACAAAACCGTCCGCCGGCACAAAAACCTTTCGGATCAGTCTGCCCAGCTCGATCCGTACCGGGATATTCTGGAGGTTGGGTTCGGTGCTGCTGATGCGGCCGGTGGCTGTGATGGTCTGATTAAAGGTCGTATGGATCCTGCCGTCGGCCGCGATCTGTCCGGCCAGACCGTCCGCATAGGTAGATTTAAGCTTTGCCAGCTGCCTGTATTCCAGGATGCTCCTCACCACAGGCTGATCCTCCGCCAGCTTTTCCAGGATATCCGCCGCCGTGGAATAGCCGGTCTTCGTCTTTTTGCCGCCCGGCAGTCCCATCTTTTCAAAGAGGATCACACCCAGCTGTTTGGGGGAATTCAGGTTGAATTCCTCTCCGGCCATCTCATAGATCTCCTGCTCCAGCTCACCGATCCTCACCTGCAGCTGTTTTCCATAACTGATCAGTTCCTCTGCCTGTACCCTGATCCCCTGCCTTTCCATTCCGGCCAGGGTAAAGATAAGGGGCAGTTCAATCTGCTCATAGATATCCAGCATGCCCTGTTCTGTCAGCTTTTGCGTCAGGTTTTCCCGGCAGGCGGCAGCCGTATAGGCGCTGCAGCACGCATATCGCGAAAAATTCTCCGGAGCTTTATCCCACGCTGCCGCTAGCCCTTTCTTTCCCAGCAGTTCTTCCCCGGCCGGCAGGATCCTGCCGCCCAGATAATCCCTTGCCAGCGCCTCATATGGATAACTGCCCAGGAGCGGATTGAGCAGGTAGGCAGCCACACCGGCATCAAAGACGGGGCAGTCATCGGGCAGACCGGCTGCAAGGACCAACGGTTTGACGGACACCGCACAGAGCAGTGTCCTTCCGGCCAGGCCTCTCAGCCCTTTATACAGTTCGTCCGCCTCCAGCTCCCTTCCGACAGCCAGGTAATAATTCTCGTCCTCAGAAAGAGAAATGCCCAGACCATAGGTCACCTGTCCCTCCGCAAGCAGACATAATCCCACCTGCGGGGCGGCGCCGGCTCTTTCAAAGACATGTGCGGCACCTTCCTGATCCTCGATGGTAAAGAAGGAGGTCTCCAGTGACTGCGTGTCCTCATCCACATGTGAAGCCTGCCCGAAAAGCTCCAGCAAGTTATTAAAATCCAGCCTGCGGCACAATGCGTAAGCTTCATCCGTAAACAGATTTTTTAAAGCGGCGCTCTCCATATCCAGGCTGACCGGCGCAGCCGTGTCAATCGTAGCCAGTTTTTTGGAAAGCAGCGCCATGTCGTAATGGGACTTAAGCGATTCACGGGCTTTAGGCGGCTTTACCTCCTCCACATTGGCGTATGCGTTTTCGATGGTGCCGAACTGGCCGATGATCCTGGCCGCCGTTTTCTCACCGACCCCCGGAATACCCGGGATATTATCCGAAGAATCACCCATAAGGGCCTTTAATTCAATGATCTGCGGCGGAGTCACCTGGTATTTCTCCAGGACGTCAGGCGCATAATAATCCTCCACCGTCGTATTTCCTTTGGAGGTTTTGGGCATGCGGATCTTTACATGATCCGTGCAAAGCTGGAGCAGATCCCGGTCTCCGGACAGGATCGTGACGTCTCTTCCTTCTCTCTCTCCCGTCCGCGCCAGTGTCCCCAGGATATCATCCGCCTCATATCCCTCCTGTGTGACGATCGGGATACCCATGGCGGCAAGCATCTCTTTGATCAGCGGCACCTGCTGCCTGAGCTCCTCCGGCATCGGCTTGCGGGTGCCCTTATACTGATCGTACATTTTGTGGCGGAAGGTCGGCGCATGCAGATCAAAGGCAACGGCCAGATAATCCGGTTTTTCTTCCTCCAGGGTCTTGAGCATGATCTTAAGGAAGCCATAAACCGCGCCTGTGTGCAGCCCCTCTGTATTGGTCAGATCCGGCAGCCCGTAAAATGCCCGGTTGAGCATGCTGTGGCCGTCGATCAACAACAGTTTTTCACTCATGATGGGGATCCTCAGTTTTTAAAGCTGTGTATAGGTGCCGGAATCCTCCCGCCTCTGGCAATAAAGGATTCACAGGAAAACGCATTCACCGGCATGATCGGCGCATGCCCCAGCAGCCCGCCGAACTCCACGGATTCACCGACGCCCTTGCCGGCTACCGGGATCAGACGGACCGCGGTGGTTTTGTTGTTGATCATGCCGATCGCGGCTTCATCGGCGATAATGCCCGAAATGGTCGCCGCGCTGGTATCTCCGGGTATGGCGATCATGTCCAGGCCGACAGAGCAGACACAGGTCATGGCTTCGAGCTTCTCCAGCGTCAGCGCACCTTCCGTTACGGCCTCGATCATTCCCTGGTCTTCGCTGACCGGGATAAAAGCGCCGCTCAGACCTCCCACGGATGTGGATGCCATCACGCCGCCCTTCTTTACGGAATCGTTCAGCAATGCCAGAGCCGCGGTCGTACCCGGCGCGCCGGCACGCTCAAGGCCGATCTCCTGCAGGATTTCCGCCACAGAATCTCCAATGGCCGGTGTCGGAGCCAGAGACAGGTCCACAATGCCAAAGGGCACACCCAGCCGTCTGGATGCCTCCTGCGCGACCAGCTGGCCGACACGGGTCACCTTGAAGGCGGTCTTTTTGATGGTCTCACAGACAGTCTGGAAATCTTTTCCACGGACGCTCTCCAGAGCGGTTCTGACAACTCCGGGACCGCTGACACCGACATTGATGACCGTGTCTCCCTCCGTAACCCCATGGAAAGCGCCTGCCATAAAGGGATTGTCATCCGGTGCGTTGCAAAAGACCACCAGTTTCGCGCATCCCAGCGAATCTCTGTCACGTGTGGCCTCCGCCGTCTGCAAAATGATCTCGCCCAGGAGGCGGATCGCGTCCATATCAAGTCCTGTGCGGGTGGATCCCACATTGATGGAGCTGCAGACATTCTCCGTCCTGGCCAGGGCCTGGGGAACTGAACGGATCAGCAGCTCCTCAGCAGGCGTCATCCCCTTGCTGACCAGAGCGGAATAACCCCCAAGGAAATTGACGCCCACCTCTCGCGCCGCCCTGTCAAGTGTGACGGCCAGGGAGACAAAATCCTCTTCGCTCCTGCATGCGGCACTGCCGATCAGCGCAGCGGGCGTCACGGAGATCCTCTTATTGACGATGGGAATTCCGTATTCCCGGGAGATTGCTTCCCCTTCCTTCACCAGATGTGCCGCCTTATGCGTGATCTTGTCATAAACCTTCTGATTCAGGCGCGTCAGGTCCGCGTCAATACAGTCGAGCAGGCTGATACCCATGGTAATGGTCCTCACGTCCAGGTTTTCCCGCTCGATCATCTTGTTTGTCTCATTGACTTCATATATATTGATCATCTGTCTCACCTCAGATCCGATGCATCATTTCAAAGATATCCTCATGCTGGCAGTGGATGACCACGCCGATATCCCTGCCCAGCGCATCCAGCTCGTCAGACAGCATTCCCTGATCCTTAGGAGAAGCGGACGCATCCGTCACCATCATCATATTAAAATATCCCTGCACGATCGTCTGGGATATATCCAGGATGTTTACCTGGTTTTCGGCCAGGTATGTGCACACACGTGCAATGATGCCCACCTTGTCTTTTCCGACAACTGTAATGATCGTTTTTTTCATCTCTCCGCCTCCTGATCAGAAAGTAATCACACCGGACATTTCATTTCTGCCGGCGACCCTGATGTCGAAATCGCCGGCCTTGTATGGATTGTCACCCATGGTGAGCTCTGAACATACAGTCTCATAAGCCAGCTCTTCGTAGTTGTTATCTTTGCTCAAATGTCCCAGCAGTACAGTTTTCAGTCTGTCATGGGCGATCCGGCACAGGAGCCGTCCTGCGTTTTCATTGGAAAGATGTCCCCTGTCTCCCATGATCCTCAGTTTCAGATTGTATGGATACGGTCCGACCTGCAGCATGTTCAGGTCATGATTGGACTCGATCAGCATGACATCCAGCTTTTCCAGATTGTCCACGATGTAGTCCGTATACTTTCCCATATCCGTAGCAACGGCAGCCGCGCGTCCGCAGGCCTCCACCCGGTATCCCACCGGCTGAGCCGCATCGTGTGGCACCGTAAACGGGCGGATCTGCATATCTCCCAGAGCAAAATACTCATCCTCCCGGATCTCATGAAACAGCTCTTTGTCCACCTCGCCCAATGCCTTTCCGCGGAAAAGCGCGTCTGCAGTCCCGCCCGTGAGATATACCGGTATGTGATGCCTGCGGGCCAGCACCCCCAGTCCCTGGATATGATCGGCATGCTCATGCGTGATCAGGATGCCGGAAATATCCCTGCCCGCCAGATCCAGTGCTTTCAATCCCTGTTCGATCCTCCGGCAGCTGATCCCCGCATCCACTAATATGTGCGTCGTCTCTGTTCCTATATACACGCAGTTGCCGCTGCTTCCGCTGGCGATACTGCACATCCTCATTTTACAGTTCCCCTTTCGATCCGCCTGATCCAGACGAAAATATTTACAGGCTTAATGTATAATTATTTGTAACTGTTCAGTCAACACCTCGCATTTACTGCGACACCGCAGGCGTGCCTTGGCAGGTGCGTAAGAAAAAAGCTGAACAGTTATAATTATTTGTAACTGTTCACGGTCTGGCTGAAAATGAGTCAAGGAACCTGTCCCCGTGACTCATTTATTTCTTGCAAAAACTATTTTCCTGTGATATCATAATTTTGTTGTCAATCAGGCCGGCATGTCGGAATGGCAGACGAGGCAGACTCAAAATCTGTTGTGGGCAACCACGTGTGGGTTCAAGTCCCACTGCCGGCACTATATTTTACCCGGAGCTTTTGCTCCGGTATTTTTTTTGCCCTGAGCTTAAGACCCGGAACAGACGCAGGGGACGGTCTTCTGTGTGGAACCACACAGAGAACCGTCCCCTGTGTGCCTAAATACGTGGAAGCAAAGCATTCCA
>JAFWDX010000358.1 GCA_017515945.1 Blautia sp.
AAGTCTGACTTTGTAATAATAACGATGAATAAAAAGAAAGGGAGAATGGTATGAAAAGGATCCACTTCCTGCTTCCGTTTGTGATCGCGGTGGTGACCGCCTCCGGCTGTGGAACAAGGGAAGCAGTACCGGACAGAAGTACAGCAGGTACCGGAGAGAATACCCAGGAAGCTGCAGCCACCCCTGAGCCTGTACCTGAAACACTGGTGGAGGATGATCTGGTTGAAATGCAGGCGATCCCTTCCAAAGACGTTGAAAATACAGTCGGCGCAACGACAGAATCGTCCCGCTCCATAGTGGTTGAGAATCAGACAGGCGAGACAGTCAGTGAGTTTTATGTCAGACTGCATCCTGAGTATGAGGATGATGAGGAATGGGGCTGGGATCAGATCGCCGGCGCCTTTACTGTGGAAAACTCACAGAAATTTATATATAATTATGAACCTTCTTCCCAGGAGGGCAATACGGATACCCGTTATGATGTCATTATCCGATTTGCCCGGGAGGGCATGGATGAATGCTATTACAGGAATCTTCCGCTGGATCAGATTACGACGCTGACGCTGCGGATGTATGGAACCGGTGACGAGGCATATCCATATTGTACGTATTATACGACTGTAAATACCAGTGAGGTTTCCACTCTTAATGAAGTCCGTGAGCGGCTCGGGCTGTCTGTGAGCGAGGATGAAGATATATCTGGATCAGAAGAGGATGATTATACAGAGGAGGACGGCTCGTCAGACGACAGCAGCGAGAGTCAGGACTCTTCCGGGCAGAGCACCGGGACGGATTCAAATGATACGACACAGGATCAGGATCAGTCTCAGGAGCAGACACCTGATACCCAGACAGATACGGACGATGAGGTGATCGATACCGGAGAAATCGTGGGCGAGAGCGACGTGGACACGGAGGACAGCAGCCGGGCCAGGACATATATCGGACAGTCTCTGGAGGCTCTGGAGGCAGATCTCGGTAGTCCGAACGGGAGCGATTATCAGGAACTCGTGCAATTGGGAACCACAGGATATCACTATTACAATTCGTTTACGGTTTCCACTGCAGTAGACGATGACGGCAATGAAATCGTGACAGGCGTATGGTAACAGTCAGATCAGGAGGAGTCAGCATGAAAAGGATTTTGCTCAAGTTAAGCGGTGAAGCCCTTGCCAAAGAAGCGGTAAAGCCGGATGGCAAAAAGGAAAGCTATGGATTTGACGAAGACAAAGTTATGAAGGTCGTCCGACAGATCCAGGTTCTGGTTCAGGAAGGCCTGCAGATCGGTATCGTGATCGGCGGAGGTAATTTCTGGCGCGGACGGACAAGCGGAGACATGGACAGGGTCCGGGCAGATCAGATCGGGATGCTGGCTACAGTAATGAACTGCATGTATGTCTCAGACAGATGCAGGGCGCTTGGACTGCAGACATCGATCTATACACCTTTTATCTGCGGTTCCTTTACCCGCCTGTACGCCAAGGATGAGGTCGACGCGGATTTTGCCGCGGGAAAGGTCCTCTTTTTTGCGGGCGGTACTGGACATCCGTATTTTTCCACTGATACAGCGACAGCGCTTCGCGCTGTGGAGATCGGAGCAGATGCGATCCTTGTGGCCAAAAATGTTGACGGTATTTATGACAGTGACCCAAGGGTAAATCCGGATGCCAGAAAGTATGATGAGATCACTATAGACAAGGTGATCGCGGACGGACTGCAGGCAATGGATATCGCCTCGGCTGTCATCTGCAAGGAGAACGGCATGTCCATGCTGGTATTCCCTCTTCAGGAGGAGAACAGCATTCTCCGTGCTGCCCGCGGAGAAGCTATAGGTACCTGCGTCATAGCTGCTAAGTGACGGTAAATGTGACTGAACAGTAACGACTGAATAACATCAAACAGGATAAGCAAAAAGAAGGGAGAGAGAAACGATGGATGAGAGAGTAGCAAAATACGAAGAAAAGATGCAGAAAACACTCGCCAGCCTTGAGTCTGATCTGCAGACGATCCGTGCAGGGCGGGCCAACCCTCATATTCTGGACCGGCTGACCGTAGATTATTATGGCAGTCCGACTCCGCTTCAGCAGGTAGCCAATATTACCGTGCCTGAGGCAAGGATGATCCAGATCCAGCCATGGGAGTCCAGCCTGATCAAAAAGATCGAAAAAACCATTCTTACATCTGACATCGGGATCAATCCCAGCAATGATGGCAAAGTGATCCGCCTCGTATTTCCGGAGCTGACGGAGGAACGACGCAAAGACCTTGTCAAAGAGGTCAAAAAGAAAGGTGAAGCAGCTAAAGTTGCTGTACGAAATATCCGCAGGGATGCCAATGACGCGTTCAAAAAACTGACCAAACAGGATGTCTCTGAGGACGAGGTGGAAGAGCTGCAGGATAATGCGCAGAAGCTCACGGATAAATATATCAAGGAAGTCGACGCGGCTGTAGAGAGAAAGTCAAAAGAGATACTTACTGTCTGATCTGAGTTTATTGAAAGGCTCTTATCATCCGGCCGGCCCGGATGATCGGGGCCTTGCACTGTTTTAAGGAAACCTGTGTATAAATAGGAGTAATATAAATGTCGGAAATTGAGTTGAATGATGCGCATCTGAAAATTCCTGATCATATAGCAATCATCATGGATGGGAACGGCCGCTGGGCTGCAGCCAGAAAGCTGCCGCGCAGCTACGGCCATATAAGAGGGTGCGCCAATCTTGAGACTATAGTGGAAGAGGCAGCTGATCTCGGGATCCCTTATATGACGGTATACGCTTTTTCCACCGAGAACTGGAAACGTTCTCAGGACGAGATTTATTCGCTGATGAAGCTCTTCCGCAGTTATCTCAAAAAATGTCTGAAAATTGCTGAAAATAATCAGATCAGAATGAAGATCATCGGGGATCCTTCTGCCTTCAGCCAGGAACTGCAGGATGGGATCCGTACCCTGGAGGAGTTTTCAAAGGACTTTAAAAAAATGTACCTGCAGATCGCTCTGAATTATGGAAGCCGTGATGAAATAACCCGGGGAGTCCGTGAGATTGCGGCGCAGGCAGCTGCGGGACGTATCAGGCCGGAGGATATACAGGAACAGACCATTTCGGATCATCTGGATACCGCCGGTGTGCCTGACCCGGATCTGCTGATCCGGACCAGCGGAGAACTGCGCCTGTCCAATTATCTGATGTGGCAGCTGGCCTATGCTGAATTATATTTTACGGATGTGCCATGGCCGGATTTTGACCGTGCCGAGCTGATCAAAGCCATTCAGACATTTAACGACAGGGATCGCAGGTATGGAGGACTTAAGGAGGCATCCCATGTTTAAGACTCGACTCATCAGCGGTATTTTTCTGGTCCTGGCAGCATTTCTTACGATCTCCTGCGGCGGATATGTGCTCCTGGCGACACTGGGATGCATATCTCTGATCGGGATCCAGGAGCTTTCCGGAGCCATGAAGGTCCGCACGGAAAATGACCGCTTACTGGAAATTGTCACATTTATCTGTGCAGCCGGATATTATCTTGTGCTGCCTCTGGGCTTTGAACGTTGGGGGATGGCGATCGTGCTCCTTTCCCTTGTGGTGATCATGAGCGTATATGTGTTCACCTATCCCAGGTACCATGCCCATCAGGTGATGGCCGCTTATTTCGGATTGATCTATGTGGCCGTGATGCTGTCCTTTGTATGGCTGACCAGAGAGCTGCCACAGGGCAGGATCCTGGTCTGGCTTGTCTTCTTCAGCTCCTGGGGCTGTGATACCTGTGCATATTGTGTGGGCATGCTTATAGGCCGTCACAAGATGGCACCTGTGCTGAGCCCTAAGAAATCTGTCGAAGGGGCGGTTGGAGGCGTGGCCGGAGCGGCTCTGCTGGGGTGCCTTTATGCCCTGGCAACAGGAGAGCCGACTTGGGAATACGCGCTGATCTGCGCAGCGGGTTCCTTGATCTCCATGGTAGGAGACCTGGCGGCCTCCGCCATTAAACGTAATCAGGAGATCAAGGATTACGGCAGGCTGATTCCGGGACACGGAGGGATCCTGGATCGTTTCGACAGTGTGATCTTTACGGCGCCTGTGATCTATTATCTTGGCACGATCCTGCTTTAATCATTATTTCCGTAATCGTGACGGAGCTTGTATACCGGTACGATCAAATAAATGGAAAAATGACTGAACAGTTACGTTTCCTCAAAATACAGCATAACATCAGGAGAGATAAATGAAAAATATAGCGATACTAGGCTCCACGGGTTCCATCGGAACACAGACGCTGGATGTTGTGCGGGCAAACCGGGATATCCGGGTGCTGGGCCTGGCTGCGGGCAGAAACACGACCCTTCTCGAAGCCCAGATCCGGGAGTTCAGACCTGTTCTGGCGGCAGTGTGGGATGAGCATGCCGCTGCGGATCTGGCTGTCCGCGTAAAAGATACGGGCGTCCGGATCGTTTCCGGCATGGAGGGACTGCTCGAGCTGTCCAGGATGCCGGAGGTATCATTGCTGGTGACGGCCGTGGTAGGTATGATCGGGATCCGCCCGACCATGGAAGCGATCAGATCCGGTAAAGATATTGCCCTGGCAAATAAAGAAACACTTGTCACAGCCGGACATCTGATCATGCCCCTTGCCAAAGAGAAGGGCGTACAGATCCTTCCGGTGGATTCAGAGCACAGCGCCATTTTCCAGGTGCTTCACGGGGAGGAGAGGAGACAGGTCCACAAGCTCCTGATCACGGCTTCCGGGGGACCGTTCCGTGGCAAAACCCGTAATGAGCTTGCCCATGTCACATTGGCAGACGCTCTTCACCACCCAAACTGGGTAATGGGGAAGAAGATCACGGTTGACAGTGCAACGTTGGTCAATAAAGGCCTCGAGGTGATGGAAGCACGCTGGCTCTTTGACATGGACATATCCGGAATCCAGGTGGTGGTGCAGCCTCAGAGCATTATCCACTCGATGGTGGAGTTTGAGGATGGAGCGGTGCTTGCACAGCTGGGTACACCAGACATGCGCCTTCCGATCCAGTATGCTCTTTATTATCCGGAGCGCAGGTATCTGGAGGGAGAAAGGCTGGACTTTACCAGACTGAAGGAGATCATCTTTGATTTGCCTGACATGGAGACCTTCCGGGGACTCCCGCTGGCGATCCAGGCTGCCAGACAGGGCGGCAGCATGCCAACTGTGTTTAATGCCGCCAATGAGATGGCCGTCGGGCTGTTTCTGGAGGAAAGGATCGGATTTTTACAGATCTACGAAATGATCGAGGGCGCGATGTGCGCTCACCGGCTCATATCCTCTCCGGATCTGGACCAGATCCTTGAAACACAGAGGGAAACGGAAGCATTTATCCGGAAAGAATGGGCTGCACAGATTTAAGATGGCCCGCTAGTGACTGAGCAGTTACGGTAACTGTTCAGTCAGCACCTCGCATTTACTGCGAGGCGCGTGGAATAAAAGTCCAACAGCCAAGGCCACACCGAAGGCGTCCCTTGGGAGGCGCATTTTCAATGCGACGAAAGGAGCCTGCGCCTGGCCTCGTAACTGTGAAGGAGCTTGTGACTGAACAGTTACCAGTTA
>JAFWDX010000359.1 GCA_017515945.1 Blautia sp.
AATATCCATCCCTACAACCACGCTGTTTACGCTTCGCAACGACTGTTACCAGCCACCACGCAAAACTCGCTTCCGATGCCGCGGCTCACGGCTTACCGGGTGGGCGTTCCCAGCCCATTATGTGACGCGCCCTTACAGGGCGCACTGCCTGACACTCTAAAGTACACTTTATAAAAAGTTTATGGAAATTTTAGATTATTCATAATATTTTTCGAGTGCCTGTAAACCGGGACGATGATTGTCCACATGTGGTTCCTCTTTAGCATACTCTATTTCACGTTTGTTACTTGATTAGTAAGAGACATGAGTAAGCTTATATAACCGACCTTAGCTATGTCCTCCGTGGACTCAAGGCTCCGCTCTGAGAACCTGCCAGGGGATGATCCCCTGGACCTCATATCCCTCGCCGGGCGGACAGGAAAGGAGCTGCTGTCCTTTTTCCTGGCAAAAGGGTAATCCGTGAGCCTGCGTCAAGGACTGCCCCGGGTGCGAAGCCCACGCGTCCAGCGTACTGCTCCTTGACTCTGGCTCCGTTCCTTTAAATGCAGTTACCTTTTCATTTCAGCAAATATTATGAAGCAGATTCTTCTCTGACAAGATCTTTTAAACGATAAGATTTTCCGGTTATCGTTACTACATGAGAATGATGAAGCACGCGGTTAAGGATTGCGTCTGCTACTACGGCGTCATAGAAGATACTATCCCAATCCCCGAAATTTATATTTGTCGTCAGAATTGTGCTTTTCTTTTCATAACGCATATCGATTAACTGGAAAAACAGGTTGGAATCTTCTTTATCAACTGGTAGATATCCAATCTCATCAATGATCAGAAGTTTATATCTGTTCAGATGTTTTAACCTGGCTTCCAGGCGGTTTTCCAGTTTCGCTTTTTTGAGCTGCTGCAGAAGGTCGTGGCACTTGATAAAATAAGTGATATTGTGATGCCTTGCTGCAGATACACCAATGGCGGTGGCAAGATGTGTCTTCCCTACTCCGCTGGAACCAAGGAAAACGATATTCTCCGCTCGTTCCAAAAATCCCAAAGTACAAAATTCATGCATCTGTTTCTCGCTGACTGAGGGCTGGAAAGCAAAATCAAAATCCATAAGTGTTTTTACAAATGGAAATGCTGCTGCATGTTTCTCGTGTCAGGCACGGTACTTGACGCTTACTGTATATTTCAGCGAAACGTGAAACAGCCTCGTACAGTCCTGAGAAATCAAGCTGATTAACATTTTTCATTGCATTTGAAATGGCATTGCGTAGGTTCCAGGTTTATAATCATTCTGTTTTTCAACCCGCTTTGGGTTAAAAATCCAGTTGTACAGCCAGACAGAAACTGCTATACTACATGCGGGTGCTGCCAATAAAACGGTAGGCGGTTAGTCCCTCCTTCGGAGGTTGCTGCGTGCCAGTGGCACGCGTTTAGCAACGACCGAGCCGGCAGGCGAGACCTGTGACCCTCCGATCAGTATGAGACCCGCACTTCGGTGTGAGATTCAAAGGAAAGGAGGGCTGAAGCCATGGAGATTATCTCGATCATGATTGGCGTTCTGAGTTTGATCGGAACTGTCTTTTCAATCGGTTATCAGATTGGTAAGGATATTCGCGGGGATAACTGTGGTGAAAGCCACGGGAAGAAACGCGATAAGACGCAGAAATGACCGCCGGTTCCCTCACGAAGAATAGCGGTCATTCTGTTATTTGAATAATGAGGGGCTAACCGTCTATCGGCAGCACCTTTTTATACTTTCATTTTACAGCATCCGGAGAATTTGTCAACAGGAAGATTTTTCGCCCTGGCCTCCGCAGTCATCTGTTCACAGCAGGTCTCCATAAAGAGCCAGTGCCGCCTCGTCTTCCTCCGAAACTATTCAGCCCAGCGTAGGGGGCCCTGCCTTTGCAGCCGCTTTCTTCGCTTTCAGTTTTTCATAGAAGGCCTCCGCTTCCGCCTGTGTCTTAAAAGCCGCGCAGCCGGATAAGTTTTTCATCAGGAAGGCCCTCTCATGCTTAAATTCGCTCCCCACGAATCCGAGACGAAGAAGGAAGCAGCGGAAGGTGTACTTTTCCGATTCGGTTTCCTTCTCTGTTGCTGTCACCCTTTTTGCTTCCTTCGCCATCTTACAGATCGCGCTGACAAGGTGCGTGTATGCGGACACCGCAATGGGATCGCCTTCAGGATCCTTAAACCAGAGGAAGGCCACCGAATTGTCCGTCACCTGTATCTCAAGGCTGTCTGCTTCCAGGGCCTTCATCAGGAGTTTTCTCTTACTGTCCACGATCTTGCGGAGGTTTTCGAGGGATGAGTCTGTAAACGGTTCCTTTGGCATGGAAATAGTCAGAACGCCGGGGACGGCTTTCTGTGTTTCCTCTGTCCCAGAATCTTCCAATGGGCTGACCGCCTCAGGCCCCATGGTCTGTGATGCCTCTTCCACGTCTCCAATCAATCCCTTCATCCTCAGGTAAGAAATGAGCGCCTCCAGTTCCTCCGTGTCCGGCTTTTCCTTAAAAACCAGTGTCCCTTCCCTGTCAATGGTTATCCCTTCAACTTTGTAGGCGAAAGTCGGTGCTCCCATTTCTCGTGTCAGGCACCGGGACGTTCAAAGACACAAGACAAGGAAGCCGGACGAGTCGGCAGAGAGGAGCCAAACAATGGCAGCAAGAATAAGCAGTGTGATTATCGAGAGCGGAAACGTACTTGTAACCTACGAATCAGGAGCGAAGAAAAGATACGCTGAGGAGAACCTTCCGAAGACGGTGAGGAAGTGGATGGATGAACAACGGCCTGAGCCAAGCGGTGTGGTTGAGGAGACAGCGGTACCGGAACCCGTCAATGAAACGGCAGAAACACCCATCAGCGTGATTGATGAGACACCCACAAGCAGGGCAGCCGCACCGGCACCGGCCCCCATCACCGCGATTGATGAAACGGCGACCACACGCAGGACAACTACAGCGGCGGACAACTCGCACACACCAGGTGAGAAGAATAAATCGCCTGTTCCGGTTGCTTCCCGTGGCCTTGTCTTCGATATCCTTGACGCAGTTGAGACGGTATTCCTTTTCTTCCTGCGGATCTGCCTCAGCATAGCCGTCGGCGTACTTTACGGAGCGGCATTTTCCATCAGATACAGGATTACAACTGCCGATTGGATTGTGCCGAGGGTACGAGATGCAGAGGTGTGGTTGACAAAGACTGCCGGGCCTTGCATCAGGCGAGGATTTAGATTGAGTATCTCCTGGGCTGCAGAAGCGGTCCAGATGATGATGATTGTGGTTGGGTAGTACCTTCATACGAAGAGGAGGGAGATGGTGCTCCCTCCCCGTCCTAATATTACTATTGTTCTTTCACGATTTGCAATTCGCATAAATGGATAGATTTTTTATAGATATTTTATGAAGTTTATGAAAATTTTCTCGTGTCAGGCACCGGGACTCGTATACCCAGTCGCACATTGCCCCCAGCGGCACAGTATATAAACAGAACAGGAGTATACCCACAACTGGAAACCCCGGATAACCAGTGCCATACTCATATCCAATGAGCCAAATGATCGGCCAATGCCATGCGCCCCAGATCAGGCCGCCCACAACACGTCCCCGTGTCCGTCCGTATCGCTCCTTGAGCTGTGGATACATAAATCCTCTCCAGCCGATCTCCTCTCCCAGGGCGAAGAAGGTATTGATTAACGGAGCGAAGGTGATGGCCTGAATGATGGAGATCAGGATGTACTGTGAGTAACTCACACCCTGCTTCTGCAATGCGGCTAACACATCTTCTGTCGCGATAAGGCCGCCAGACAGGTCAAAGTGTGACGGGAAGAGGAGGAAATACAGGACCGCACCTACAGCAGTCAACACAGCCGGGAGAAACCAGGCGATCAAAATCGTCTTTATGTTCTTATTAATCTGTGGTTTCCATCCGAGCGTTCTGAGACTTCCTCCGGCTAAAGTGGTACCCAGTGCAGGCACCCACATCATTGCAGCCATGATGAGTTGAGCGATTTGTGCCGCACCATTCCTGTAGAGGAAGAATACTCCTGCCTGAATAACCCAGGCGACGGCGAAGGTAAACACAAGGTATACAAACATTAAAAATCCCCGCTACGGTAAGAGGATCTTCTCTTTGTCCACAGCGGGGATTCTGTATTCTTGTGATTCTATTATACACTACTTGTCTGTCTATTCTGTAACGGTGTAATCCTCTCTTTTCACCAATAACCACAAACCAATCACTACAACCCCCACGGTGGTGCCTGACGCTCTAAAGTACTCTTTATAAAAAGTTTATGGAAATTTTAGATTATTCATGATATTTTTCGAGAGCCTGACACCATTTTCTGTGAACGGGTACCGTTCACAAATTGTTCATCCCGGGTTCACGGTTTGTTTGGAGGGCCAGACCCCATTTAGACTACCGTCTTAATCAATCCTCCAGATACGCAATCACCCGATCCTGGAAATCCTGATAGAAGGGAGCCTCGATCATAACTGCATGGGACGCGCCCGGGATCACTTCAAGGGCCGACCCCTCCGGCAGAGTTTCTGTCACAGTATTGACCAGATCATAGTTCAGATAGGGATCCTGGTCTCCGCATATGACAAGTGTCGGAACCGTAATGCTTTCCGTATCAATAAGCTTTTCTGAGGAGTCTACGAGCAGGTCTCTCCTCCCGCCATTGGGGCTGTAATCCCTGTCATAATGCCAGCAACTGGAGCAGTACATTTCAATGATCACCGGGTCTGTGATCGTCAGATCGAAATTACCGTCCACATCTTTCTGGAAATCATCCGCGGCATGCTCCCAGGTATTATAGTGGAAATCCTCATCCACATCATAATCTCCGAGTCCACTTAAGATCGGGGCATACAGGACCAGTTTATTGATATGCTCAGGATATTTCACCGCAAAGCGGCTGGAGGTGACAGTGCCCCAGCTCCAGCCCAGGACATCAAGCTTATCGGCACCGGTCTCCTGTGTGATCAGCTCCACCGCGGCATTGATATCCTCCGCCGCATAGTCGGAATCAGGCATAAAGCCATCCTCGACCTCCCCGGAACGTCCATATCCGGCGATGTCTACTCTCCACACCGCATATCCTTCTCTGGCCAGGAAACGGACAAGGCTGTAATCTTCATAGTCAATATCAAACTCATGGGAAGAATAGGTCAGGCCATGGACCAGCAGGATATTCTTCTCCGGCTCAGTGTCCTCCACGGCGACCCGGTCCAGATGAAGGGCGATACCATTTCTCTCCAGTGCATATTCCTCATATGAATAAGTGTACTCTTCTGAGGTAAAGGCTTCCTCTGCCGGCAAAGCCTCGGCAGAGGCGGCTGCCGGGGTGACTGCCAGGGCAAGGGACAAGGTGATCAGGCCGAACCATCTGCGGTATCTTGCATTACTCATAACATAATCCTCCTTCATTGTGTTACGAATATACCATACTATTCCGATGGGCATTATATCATATTACGGCATATATGTCAACGGGTAGAAAATGGGGTCCCATGGCCCTCCAAACCCCATTATCCTTCCATCCTGCAGTACAGTCTCCATACGATCCGGCAGCGGGTTTCTTCTTCCGTATCGCAATGGATTTCTATACTCATGCAATCCGCCAGCGCGTTCAGGGAATGATCCTCCAGATCGGGCAGATGATTAAATGCCATCTGGCCGGTGTCGATCACCGTATTTGAAAACGGTCTGCCGAGGCAGACGCCGTAGGCGTCTTCGAGGATGGGCACGATCTGTTCCCTGATATGATGCCCGGTCAGAGGCAGGTATCCGATGAAGCGTTGGAATGCGCCGATCATATCCCTGTACTCTTCCGGATCTTCGCCGTACATCTCCAGCCTGCGGCAGTCTCGCTCTTCGCCGTTAATGACTTTGATGACAAAGATCCTTTCGATCCGGTCCTGTGTCTGCGTCAGGGTAAAGTCCGCGACCGCGTAGGAGCCCCGCCAGCCTTGACGGGGGATCGCCGAAAGGTCCTCCGGCCGTATCTAATCGCGCATATACAGGTCCACCCAGAGCGCATAGGGCGTCCGTTCCGTGCCGGGTACGATCCCCTGATTGTAGCAGGCGGACCTCTTCCAGCAGACGCTCATATTCAGATCGTACAGGTACTACGCTTCTTTCCATCTCTTACTCCCGGATGATCCGGTAAAGGACATATCTCCCCGGAACCGCCGGGAGCACAAAGACCGCCTCCTCATTCCTGCGGTACAGAGGCATGATCTGTCCCTGCTTCTTTTCTTCCCACTGGCTATGGTCCCCCGGCGCGGCGGCATGCAGAGCGGCCGCGTTTTTGATGTGGAGCCGGACCGTTCCGCCATGTACATCCTTCATGACATAGGGATACAGGATAAAGC
>JAFWDX010000360.1 GCA_017515945.1 Blautia sp.
CTGTCCCCATGACTCGCCCATGAACGCTGTTTACAGAATGTTTGGAGGGCCTGACCCCATCAGACTCGACTCATCTGGACAAATTCGACATAATACGTTATTATAATGCTATAGAACCTGTAAAACGCACAATTCACTCAGAAAGGAAGGCGTGCAATGAGTAATCTGAAAAAACATGTGTTATTTTCAGCTATGTTAATGTTGTCCGTGTGCACTGCATATACCGCGACAGCCACCGAGGCTCCCGCAGAGACAGTCACGGAAACGGTAGTCATGGATGAGAAAGCTGCGCAGGGAGAAAAAACGCCTGCCGCAGAGGCGGCATCTGCAGAAGAGACAGCAGCCGCTCCCGCGGAAGACAAAACCTCTGAGGCAGAAAAGGAGACCGCGGCTGAGGCTGAGGCCGAGGCAGCAGCTGAAGGTGAGATTGCGGCAGAAGCCGCCACCGAGACAGCGGCGGAGCCGGCCGCAGAGGCTGATGTTGCCCTTGAAGCAGAGCCTGCGCCGGCCGCAGAGGCAGAGTCCGCACCCGCGGCAGAACCGGCTCCTGCACAGGCAGAGCCAGCCCCCGCAGTAGAGCCCGCACCCGAGTCTGCAGAGCCCGCTCCTGCATCCGCAGAGCCGGCTGCCCTCACGCAGTACTGGGCAGCAGATTCCACCGTGGCGCAGAGCCTGAGAGACTATGTGGCCAAAGTCACGAACGAAAATGACCCTGAGAACTTCATTCCCGTCAAGGACAGGATCGCCGTATTTGATATGGACGGAACCCTCACCTGCGAGACGTTCTTTACATATTACGATACGATGATGTACATCGACTACTGCAACACCCGCCTGGACGACAGCGAATTCCTTTCGGAGAAAGACAAGGAAGAGTTAAAAGCCGTTGCGGATTCCATTACCCCCGAATACAAAGCAGGCGAGGAGCTCGCGCGGAATTTCGCCAGGGCTTACACCGGCATGAGCATCCAGGAGCTTTACGATTACGCCGTGGAGTTCGGACAGAAAGAAACCGCCAGCTTCAAAAACATGCGTTACATCGACGGCTTCTATCTGCCGATGGCCGAGCTTGTGAAGTTCCTGTATGACAACGACTTTACCATTTACGTGATCAGCGGCACAGAGCGCACGACCACAAGGGCGATCGTGGCGAATTCTCCGATCAAAGATTATGTCACGCCGAGCCACGTGATCGGCACGGAGTTCGAGATCAAGCTGGCCGGCAATGAAAAAACCTCCTCCAATATGGATTACAAATATGGCGAGGGCGGAAAAGACGACAAACTGGTGATCACCGGAGGCTTTATCCAGAAGAACCTGAACGCCAACAAAACCATATGGATCGAGAGAGAGATCGGACAGCGCCCGGTCCTCGCTTTCGGGAACAGCGGCAGCGATACCAGCATGATGAATTATGCCCTGATCGACAATCAGTATCCGGCTGAGGCTTACATGGTCGTGGGAGATGATACGGAGAGAGAATGGGGTCCCCAGAACTGGGATGAAAAGTCCGCGGAATATATTGAGATGGGCTATATCCCTGTTTCTATGAAAAACGACTTTGCGCAGATCTATCCCGAACAGATCACGAAAGCAGAAGTTCAGTACCAGGCTCCTGAAGCAGAAGCCGAAGCTGAGACAGAGATCGATTATGCGGAAGTATTTCCATCATGGGATCCGGACAGCGCGACACTGGACGAGCTGGTGGCCTTTGTAAACGACTGTACGGATGAAGCAAGCGACGGCTATCTCGATCCGGCGGACCGCATAGCCACCTTTGACATGGACGGCACCATTCTCTGCGAGAAAGCACCTGTCTATGTCGACTACTGCCTGACGATGTACCGTGTACTTGACGATCCGAACTTTGACGCGACCGAAGAAGAACGCGATGCCATGCAGCAGATCCGTGACCACGCCTATTCCGAAGGAGAGACGTTCCATCCGGAAGGCCTCACCAAGCGTGATCTGGTCGCGTCGGCCTTTGCCGGCATGACACCTGAAGAATTCCGCGCATATGTCGTAGACTTTGCCGACAGCGTGGATGTGGTTGGCTTCGAAGGCATGACCTACGGACAGTCATTCTACAAGCCGATGATCGAAGTGATCGACTATCTCAGAGCGAATGACTTCGACGTCTGGATGGTTTCCGCCTGTGAACGTGAGGTCGTGCGTGCGCTTGTGCAGCGCTATGACTTCCCGTTCGATCATGTGATCGCCACCGATGTGCCCTACGTCGCCTCCGGTAAGGGAGAGGAAGAGGCAGCCGACGCTTACAACATGGGCAAGGACGAGGAAATCCTTCTTGGTGCTCCGCTTGATGCGGTGGAATGCGGCAAGTCCGGCAAGCCGGCTGCCATCGCCCGCGAAATCGGCAAACGCCCCGTGCTCGCATTCGGCAACAGCTCCGGCGATTATTCCATGCTCAACTACGCCGAAGGCAATCCGAATCACGAAGGCAAAGGCTTCTTCGTAGTGTGCGATGACACCGAACGCGAATACGGCAGCGATGAGAAAGCTGCGGAGTATTACGAAAAAGTGGAGAAGGAAGGATGGACCGCCATCTCCATGGCAAATGACTGGGCGACCATCTACGGCGAAGGCGTGCAGAAAACCGAACTGCCCGGCGCTGCAGAGGAAGAGGAAGCTCTGGCGGACGCTGCATAATGGTGTAAGGTCCTCCACCTGAATCACGGAGCTGGGCCTTCAAATGAGTCACGGGGTCCGGGTCC
>JAFWDX010000361.1 GCA_017515945.1 Blautia sp.
GTCCAAAAACCTATGGTTCCAAAATTCCGTCCCAGAATCAGGCGAATTTTCGTTAGGGAGTGGAGGGGACTAATAAGGCAAATCCTCGAAGAATGACGGAAGTGAAGAATGACGGACTGCCTGAAATAGTTTTTGGACTGCCTGCGGGGGGGACAGGTTCCTGACTCATCTGATTTATGAACAAACCATGAACGATAATTCACAGTTTGTTCCCGGGCCAGGACCCTGCTGACAGTTGAATCCGCACAGAAACGGTAGTACAATCAGACACTGTTATATTTATATTAATTGCAACAAGATTTGGTGAAGTACAATGGAGAATCAAGGGCAACATATCGTTTTTACAAGAAAGCAGCTGACTTCGCTGGTCTGGCCGCTTTTGCTGGAGCAGTTTCTGGGTGTGAGCATGGGTTTTGCGGATACATTCATGGTTTCCGGCGTCAGCGAGGCGGCGATCTCGAGTGTCAGTCTGGTGGACAGTCTGAATGTGCTGATCCTGCAGATCCTGGCGGCGCTGGCCAGCGGCGGCGCGGTCATAGTCAGTCAATATCTCGGATGCAGGGATGAACGGGGCGCGAGGCATACGGCGGCACAGCTGTATGTGGTGCTCGGTTTCAGCACGCTGACGGTCATGATCCCTGCGCTGATATTTTCAAGGGGGATCCTGCGGCTGATCTTCGGCTCGATCAACGAGGATGTCATGGCCTACGCGCGCATCTATCTGTGGATCAGCGCCATCTCGTATCCGTTCATGGGCTTTTACAACGCAGGAGCCGCGCTGTTCCGTGCGCAGGGCAACAGCCGGATCAGCATGTATGCCAGCCTGGTCATGAACCTTATTAACATCACGGGCAATGCCATCCTGATCTACGGGCTTAAGATGGAAGTGCTCGGCGCGGCCCTGGCCACGCTGGCCGGGAGGATCTTTGCGGCTCTCTGGGTGCTTGCGCAGCATCAGCATGCAGGCAATCCCCTCCGGATCTCTTCCCGAAGCGATCTGCGGCCGAATTTCGACCGGATCAAACGGATCCTGGCGATCGGCATTCCGTCGGGCATGGAGAACGGGATGTTCCAGATCGGCAAGCTGTGCGTGAGCAGCCTGACCTCCACGCTGGGCACGGCCGCCATCGCGGCAAACGCCGTCGCGGGCAGCATCACCACGATCGCCACGATTCCCGGCAACACCATGAGCCTGGCCATGATTCCCGTCGTTGGCCGCTGCATCGGCGCCGGCGACAAGAAATCGGCAAAGAAGTATGCTCTCCTGCTGCTCAAGGTCGCCATGGCCGGTCTCCTCGTTTCCAATGTGCTGATCTACCTCAGCATGCCGATCCTGACCGGATGGTTCCACCTCTCCGCCGAAGCCGCCGTGATGTGCCGACAGGTGATCACCTGGTTCTGCGTATTCTGCGTGATCTTCTGGCCGCTCAGCTTCACGCTCCCCAACGCGCTCCGCAGCGGCGGGGACGCACCCTTTACCATGATCATCAGCATCCTCAGCATGTGGCTGTGCCGGGTGCTGCTCAGTTACTTCTTTGTGCTGAAGCTGCACATGGGGCTTACGGGCGTGTGGTTTGGGATGTTCTGCGACTGGATCGTCAGGGATGCGTTTTTTATTCCGAGATTTATTCATGGGAAATGGATGGATCATAAAGTTATATAAAGGAAGGCGGTGGGGCCTGTCCCCGAATGAGTCACAGGGACAGGTTCCCTGACTCAGATGAGTCAGGGGGACAGGTTCCTTGACTCATAAAATGAATCACGGGGAGAGTTAAGGGGACAAATTCTTTGACACATAAGGTCCAACCCTCTAGCGTCACGGGGACAGGTCCCATCCCTGACGCGTCGGCGTATCATTTTGACTTTTTTCCGATTCCATACGCCTGTCAGTCCAAGTCCCGGAAGCACATCGGCATATCATTTTGACTTTTTTCCGATTCCATACGCCTGCCGGCTCAAATTTAGAAAGCGCGTCAGCGTATCATTTTACCTTTTTGCTTATTCCATACGTCTGTCAGGACAAATCCTGAAGCATGAGTCAGGAGGGGGCAGGTTCCCTGACTCAAATGAATCACGAGGACAGGTTCCCTGACTCAAATGAATCACGGGGACAGGTTCCCTGACTCAAATGAATCACGGGGACAGGTTCCCTGACTCAAATGAATCACGGGGACAGGTTCCCTGACTCACA
>JAFWDX010000362.1 GCA_017515945.1 Blautia sp.
AGGAAAAAGATTCCGAACAGCTGCCAGAAAGCACGGCGCTTCTGCCGCCTGGCATCCATCATTTGATCACCGCCTTATAGCCCAGACCGTGGACAGTTACGATCTCAAAATCGTCGCAGCCCAAAAACTTCTGCCGCAGCTTGGTCATATACACGTCCACGGTGCGCAGGCCTGAGCCGGTATCACCATCCCAGAATTCGTCCATGAGCTGGCTGCGGGTAAATGCCTTCCTGGGATAACTGAGCAGCTTGTAGAGCAGATTGAACTCCCACACAGTCAAGGGTACATCCTCACCGTTTACTGTGGCGGTACGCTCGTCTGCATCCAGCACCAGAGAGCCGATTTCCAGCTTGTGAGCGTTGGCGACTCCCGCTCGCCGGAGAAGTGCCCCTGTACGGAGCAGCAGTTCCTCCAGGTCAACAGGCTTGACCATATAGTCATCGATACCCATTCGAAAGCCCCGCTGCTTGGCGGCAAAATCATCCCGCGCTGTCATGAACAGGATGGGGATATTCTTATCCATCTCCCGAATGGTACGGGCAAATTCAAAGCCGTCCACATCCGGCATCATGATATCCGAGATGATCATGTCAAAGACGTTGCCGCCGTAGAGCGCATCATAGGCCTCATTGGCACCGAGGCAGCCGTAGGCCTCATAGCCGTTCTGATTTAAAAACGAGCAGACCGCGCGATTGAGCTCACGGTCGTCCTCTACCACCAATATTTTGAACACAGCTCGATCCCTCCCTATTCTTCATTAGTATAACACAGGGCTGTTAAAGTTTTGTTAGTTTTTTTATTTTTGAAAAGAAGACACGGACCTGTTGCACGCAGGCCCGTATCTTTTTGATTGTTATTTATTCCAGCATTCTACCAGCTTGACGCCGTCTTCCTCCTCGCGGAAGCGGAAGAACTGCATGATGCTTTTATCCTCCTTCACACCGTTTACAGTGGAGACGGTGCGGTAGTGGATGGCCGCCCAGTTGTCTCGTACCAGAAGATTATCGAAGCAGAGGCGTTTGGTGTCCTTCTCCTCAAACCACTGCCTGGCGTTTTTCAGATACTGCTCGCGAGTGGCGTCGCCAAAGTCCGTGTGACAGACGAAATCGTCAGCCAGCGTTCTTTCGGCCCAGGCCTCCCATGCGTCAAAGCCTTTGTTCCAGCAGTCAAAGTCCAGCAGGATCGCCTGACGGATCTCACGACCCAGCGCCGTGCGGACGGAGGTGGGGTGCAACACCGGGTAACGAACAGCCAGCACGTCGATCTCGGGGATCTCACGGGAGAGGATCTCAGCTCTTGCCTGCTCCTGTGCCTCGCGCTCCTGGGGCGTCAGCAGGCGCAGCAGTCCGTCATAATCCTTGCCCTTCGTGCCGGCCCAGCCCTCGACCACGCGAGTGTCCAGACCGTCGCCGTAGTTTTCAAACTGCACGAACTCCATCACGCTGCCATCGGAGCTTTCCCCGCTCTCCCGGTTGATGGTGCGGATATCGTAGTGGATGGCCGCCCAGTCATCGTTGACGATCATATTGCGAAACTTGCCCATGAGGATGTTGTTGTTTCGGAGGGTAAGATTCATGGCTTGCTGGTACTCCGGCAAGGTCAGCCGCACGCCGTGGACATTGTACATGGAGTCGGGCGTGTAGAGGATATCGCCCCAGGCCTTCCAGGCGTCAAAGCCCCGGTTCCAGTTCTCAAAGCCGTTGAGAAGACGGTTCTGGATGGCGGTTTCCATACCGGGCAGGATCGTGGTGGGGTGCTCGACCGGGAATTTCTTGCTGAGCGCTTCGGTGTTGTCATAGGAGTTGACAATGCCACCTTCCTTTTCGTCAACTGCGGGAGCGGCTTCATAAGCGGCGCCCGCGCGCAGCATGGTCATTTCACGGAAGTTCTCACTCATGGCATGGATGCTGTCCTCAACCCCATCCGCAACGGCGTTATACCCGGCGATGACGCCGTGCTCGACAGCCTTGTAGCCGACCGCGACGCCGTGACCGGCGGCTTTGGCTCCTGCGGCAATGCCGTGACCGATGGCGCTTCCGGTATCTGCGAGCTTTTCCCTGAAGCTGCGGGTATCCGGCTCCTTGGGCTCGGGCAGGGTGACGATGCCCTCAGAGATCATCCAGTCGATCTCCTCGGCGATGCTCTGCGCCATGGAGCGGGGGCTGTAGCCCAGTTCCTTCATGGCCTTGGAGGAATCAAATTCGTTGTTGCGCACCAGATTGTACACGGCAAAGCTGGTCATGCGCTGAGGTTTGTGGGTGACCAGCTCGGCCATGTCGCTCATGCTGCCGAGGAATTTGCCCATGCCTGCGGGCAGGATTGTCTTGATGGTGGGCAGACCCGTGTGCTCGGCGAGGATGTCAAAGACCTCCTTCATGCCGATCTGATCGCCGCCGAGAATGTAGCTCTCTCCGCTGCGGCCTTCCTTGCAGGCGCGGACGATGGTCTCGGCCATGTCGCGGTTGTCGGCGCAGTTGAAGGTGCCCTCGACGCCGGCGGGCATTTTGCCCTCCACATACTCCTTGATGACGCCGGCCACATTGCCGAAGGTGTAGTCGCCGGGGCCGGAGATACCGCTGGGCAGGATCAGGCAGCCGTCGATCTCGCCTGCGTGGATGGCGTCCAGCACCAGCTGGCAGGAGGCCGCCTTGGTCTGGTCGTAGATGCCGATGACCGCGTTGGGGTCGAAGCTCTCCACCTCACGGATGATCGTGCCCTTGGGCTCCTCAGGGATGGCGCCGGTGGAGCCGATGAAGATCAGGCGCGCGCCGTGGGTCTTGCACTGGTCGATGATGTTCTGAGTACCATCCACGTTGACATGCCAGATCTTGTCCGCCACCAGGTTGCTGACGGAGACCATGGCCGCGCAGTGGATGCAGTAGACCGCGGTGTCCTCGGGGATATCCGAAAAGAGCGTGTCCAGAGAAGAAACATCGGTCACGTCTCCTTCATAGACGTTGGCACCTTCGGGAAGATGGCGGGCGGCTTCCTCGCCGCGAAGGACAAAGGAGCGGACAGTCTTGCCGTTTGCGACCAGATTGCGGACGATGGCGCTGCCCAGATTGCCGGCCGCGCCGGTGACGATGTAAAGCTCATTACGATTTTTATTGTTATTCATTGTATATTCCTCCATGTTTCGTGGTGTGTTGTTAAGTTCTTCGCTTGGGATGTTCTGAGAATACAGGAGGCTTGTTTGTGTTTTATTGGAGAAATGTTTATGTTTTGTTAAAATGAGAAATCGACATAATTGAGGCGCAAGCCGAATCTCTGTGCTTGCGCCTCGAGAGAAAAGAGAGGAGTGAGAGTATAAGTCGCTTTTACATCCATTCGGAGGGATCCGTCCAGCCGCGTGCGCCGAGATACTTTTCCAACGGCATGGCGGCGATCTGCTCCTTGCTGGGGCCGGAGTTCATCATCCGCGCCCAGCCGCCCTCGGCCTTCTGACCGGTGACGGCGTCGGAGGGGCGCAGGAGATTCATTAAGGGCTCGCCGGCCTCAAAGCGGCGGGCGTTTTCCCGGATGATGGCGATAGTGGCCGCCTGCCGGTCGGGTACCTGGGGCGTGCAGTGCGGCGTGATATACACCGTGGGCATGTGCCAAAGCGGAGAATCGGGTGAAAGCGGCTGCTCCTCGAACACGTCCAATCCGGCGCCGGAAAGCGTGCCGTCGTTCAAAGCCTCGATCAGGTCTTCCGTACAGACCAGTCCGCCGCGGGCCATGTTCACAAGAAACGCGCCGGGCTTGACCTGCCGGAAGGTCTCTTTGTTCAGCATGTGATAAGTCTCATCGGTCAGGGCGATGGTGAGGATGATAAAGTCCGACTGCCGCAGCAGCGGCTCGACGGTATCGCCGTTTTTACCGGAGAGCTTCCGGTCGATGTAGTCCAGCCCCTAAATCGGAGAGCGGTTATAGGCGATGATCTTCATACCGAAGGCGTGCAGACGCTCGGCCAGAAGGCGGCCGTTGTTGCCCATGCCGATGATGCCCGCCGTGCGTCCGTAGAGACCGCGCCAGCTCTCGCTTCCCTCCACGCCCCAGCGGCCTTTTTCCTGGGCGGCCAGCAGCTCTTTGGTGTGATAGCAGCCCTGGAACATGAAATAAACGGCGTGCTCGGCCAGCACCGGGGCGCTGCGCCCCGCGGCGCCTGTCACGGGGATGCCGCGCTCAAAGACCTCCGGGCGGGCGGAGCCGTTGAGCCCCGCGTGGTCGCACTGGATCCATTTGAGGCTGTTTTCTCCCAGCAGGCAGGGATCCACGTCGCCCATTACGATGGCCACGTCCGCGTCCCTGACTTCTTTGGCCAGCCGCTCCTTATCATAAAAGTCCACATAGACGAATTCAGAATCCGGGAACACCCGGCGCAGCTCGTACATGTTCTGCTTATTATACCAGACTGTGGCCACTACCTTGTTGATCTTCGGCATTCACGATTCCTCCCGCAGAGTTTCTGCCT
>JAFWDX010000363.1 GCA_017515945.1 Blautia sp.
ATAACGGGAGCGGAAAACAGCCTTCTTTTTCCTCAGCCTGCCATTACCCCTTCCTTCATCTTCTTCACATACTCTCCGACATACCCAGCTGCATCCTTCCCATACTTCTCCAGCAGCTTTATGATCGCTGATCCCACGATCGCCCCATCGGCGATGGCGGCCATCTTTCCGGCCTGCTCCGGTGTCGAGATCCCAAAGCCGATTGCGCAGGGAACCTCTGTATTCTCGCGAACCACCCGGACGATCGAACCCAGATCTGTCGTGATCTCGCTGCGCGTTCCCGTCACGCCAAGGCTGGACACAATATATATGAAGCCTTCCGCCTCCCGGGCGATCATCGCGATCCGGTTCTGTGAGGTCGGAGCGATCAAAGAGATCAGATCCACGCCATACTTATGACAGGCCGGCAGGAATTCATCCTTCTCCTCAAAAGGCAGGTCCGGAATGATCAGTCCGTCGATCCCGATCTCTCTGCATGTCGAAATAAACCTCTCCGTCCCATATGAAAAGACCACATTGGCATAGGTCATAAAGACCATCGGAATCGTAATGTCCCTGCGCATTTCACGTACCAGGTCAAAAATTTTATCTGTACGGACCCCGCCGCTCAGCGCACGCAGATTCGCGCCCTGGATCACCGGACCTTCCGCTGTGGGATCGGAGAAGGGGATCCCGAGCTCGATCAGGTCCGCTCCGTTTGCCGCAGCCGCCCTCACGACGGCGGCCGTTGTCTCCAGATCCGGATCCCCACAGGTGATAAAGGGAATAAAAGCTTTTCCGTTTTCAAAGGCTCTGGCAATGTTACTCATGAAGATCCTCCCCTCTGTAGCGGGCGATGGCGGCGCAGTCCTTGTCCCCCATGCCGGATACCGTGATCACGAGGATCTGATCCTGTGTCATCTGCGGCGCGATCTTCATCGCATGGGCGATGGCATGAGCCGACTCGATCGCAGGAATGATCCCCTCCGTCCGTGCCAGATATTCAAAGGCGTTCACCGCCTCCTCATCCGTCACCGGCACATATTCGGCTCTCCCGATGTCGTGCAGATACGCATGTTCTGGCCCGACACCCGGATAATCCAGACCGGCTGAAATCGAATAAACCGGCGCGATCTGCCCATCCTCATCCTGACAGAAATAGGACTTCATCCCGTGGAAGATCCCAAGTCTGCCTGTGGCGATCGTCGCGGCCGTCTCAAAGGTATCCACGCCCCGCCCGGCTGCCTCACAGCCGATCAGCCGCACACCCTCATCCTCTATGAAATGATAAAAGCTGCCGATCGCATTGGAACCGCCTCCGACACAGGCCAGCACCGCGTCCGGAAGCCTGCCCTCCTTTTCCAGGATCTGCTCCTTGATCTCCCTGGAAATGACCGCCTGAAAATCACGCACGATCGTCGGGAAGGGATGCGGTCCCATGACCGATCCCAGGCAGTAATGGGTGTCGCTGATCCTGCTGCTCCACTCGCGCATGGCTTCGGATACCGCATCCTTGAGGGTCGCCGTGCCCGTTTTTACCGGTACGACCGTCGCCCCCAGCAGACGCATCCGGTATACATTCAGCGCCTGGCGGATCGTATCCTCCTCGCCCATAAAGACGACGCACTCCATATCCATGAGTGCCGCGGCCGTCGCGGTCGCCACACCATGCTGCCCGGCGCCTGTTTCGGCGATCAGGCGGGTTTTCCCCATCTTCTTCGCCAGTAACGCCTGCCCCAGCACGTTGTTGATCTTATGGGCGCCGGTATGATTGAGGTCCTCACGCTTGAGGTAGATCCTGGCGCCTCCCAGATCCCGCGTCATTTTTTCCGCGTAGTACAGACGGGACGGGCGTCCCGCATACTCATTAAACAGTGTTGTCAGCTCCCGGACAAAGTCGGGATCATTTTTGTAATGATTGTATGCCTCTTCAAGCTCTATAACCGCATTCATCAGTGTTTCCGGGATGTATTGGCCCCCGTGCACACCAAATCGTCCTTTGCTCATCATATTCCTTTCTTTTCCTGTTTATACCAGACCGTATTATACTCGCGCGGCAGCTGTTCAGTCACAAACTCCTTCACAGATACGAGGCCACACCGAAGGCGTCCCCTGGGAGGCGCAGGCACCTTTCGTCGCATTGGAAGTGCGCCTGGCCCTGGCTGTTGGACTTTTATTCCACGCACCTCGCAGTAATTGCGAGGTGCTGACTGAACAGTTACAAATCCATCAATGTACGGATGCCTCCTTAAGCCTTTGCAGAAATGCGTTCTTGTCCTCTGCCCGCATCAATGCCTCCCCCACCAGCACTGCGTCCGCACCGGCTTCCGCCAGCACCGCCACGTCCTCAGGTCCTCGCACCCCGCTCTCGGATACATACAGGCAGCTCTCCGGTATCATTTCCCTCAGCCGGACCGCATTGCCCAGATCCACCGTAAAATCCCTGAGATTGCGATTATTCACGCCGATCATCCGTGCGCCGGCATTCACAGCTGAGCGGATTTCTTTCTCATCATGCGTCTCCGTCAGCACAGCCAGCCCAAGCTGCTCGCAGATCCCGCTGTACCGTCTGATCGTGTCCATATCCAGCAAAGAGCAGATCAGGAGGACACAATCCGCGCCCATCAGCCTGGATTGATAAAGCTGATATTCATCCACCACGAAATCCTTGCGCAGCATGGGTGTTTTTACAGCTCCTCTGATCCTGCTGAAGATCTCATCTGACCCCATGAACCATTTCGGTTCCGTCAGGCAGGAAATGCAGTCCGCTCCGGCCTCTTCATACGCAGCGGCTATGTTCATATAATCAAATACAGGATCGATGACCCCCTTTGAAGGAGACGCCTTTTTTACTTCACAGATAAAGCGCATGCCCGGCTTTGCCACTGCCCGGTAAAAGGCCTCGCCGTTCCCTCGTCCTGCCGACAGAGCCATCTCCCGGATCTCCTCCAGACCCAGGTTTCGTCTGTCCTGTCTGACCCTTTCGCGGGCATGCTCCGCAAGCTGATCCAGGATCGTCATTTGTAACCCTTCAGTCACAGGCTCCTTCACAGTTGCCGTCATTCGTAACTGTTCAGTCACAAGCTCCTTCTCAGTTACGAGGCCAGGCGCAGGCTCCTTTCGTCGCATTGGAAGTGCGCCTGGCCTTGGCTGTTCATCTTTTGTTCCACACACCTCGCAGTAAATGCGAGGTGCTGACTGAACAGTTACCGTCATTCTTCTGTCTCCTCTTCTGCCTGCAGCCGGTTACTCATCTCAATAAATCTTTCCAGTGTACTAAGCACCGCGCCGGAGTCAATCAGCTCTGCCGCCAGAGTCACTCCCTCGGCCATCGTTCCGGCCTTTCCGCCGATATAGAGAGCCGCGCCGGCATTCAGCAGCACCGCGTCCCTCTTCGGGCCCTTTTCTCCGCGCAGGATCGCCCGGGTGATCTCTGCATTCTCTGCCGGCGAACCTCCCTTTAATTCATCCTTTGTGCACGGCTTCAGTCCGAAAGTCTCAGGCCTGATCACTGTCGTCCGATACCATCCGTCCTGGATCTCGCAGACCGTTGTCGGCGCACTCATGGAGATTTCATCCAGCTTGTCCTGTCCATAGACCACCATTCCACGCTTAATCCCCAGACTTACCAGCACCCGTGCCAGCGGCTCTACCAGATATTCGTCGTACACACCCAGCAGCTGCATGGAAGGAGTCCCCGGGTTCGTAAGCGGTCCAAGGATATTAAAGACCGTGCGGAAGCCCAGCTCACGCCGGATCGCCCCGACATACTGCATCGACGTATGATACTTCTGTGCGAAAAAGAAGCAGATACCGACCTCCTTCAGCAGCTCCACGCACAGCTCCGGACTCTGATGGATATTTACGCCAAGCGCCTCCAGGCAGTCCGCCGTCCCGCACTGGGAAGAAGCCGCGCGGTTGCCGTGCTTGGCGACCTTGATGCCCGCCGCCGCGGCCACCAGCGCCGATGTCGTGGATATATTAAAGCTCCCGGCATTGTCTCCGCCGGTTCCCACGATCTCCAGCAGATCCATCCCGGTCTCCACCCGGGTCGCATGGGCCCGCATGGCTGCCGCGCAGCCCGCGATCTCATCCGTCGTCTCCGCCCGCGCGCTCTTGGTGGAAAGGGCAGCCAGAAAGGCTGCGTTCTGTGTCGGTGTTGTTTTGCCGCTCATGATTTCATTCATGACGGTATAGGCTTCGTCGTATGTGAGATCTCCTTTGTTGACGATTTTGACGATGGCTTCTTTGATCATGTGTGTGCCTCCTTGTATGAAACCTTTGACCTTCTGTCAGGGGAGGATATGGGCAGCTTCATGCAGCCCCGCGAAATTCTGTAGCCGTTCAGCCCCAGTCCCTTTGTAACTGCTCAGTCACAGTTACCGGCCAAACGCAGGCGTCTCCCAAAGCACGCTTGCGCTGTCGCAGTATATGCGAGGTGTTGGCTGATCAGTTTCGTTCCCAACTGCACAGGCAGGTGCTGACTGATCAGTTTCGTTCCCTTCACAATTGCATAGACAGGTGCTGACCGACCTGTTACAGAATCTTTGCAGTTCCCGCAGGCATAAAAAAACGCCCCTGACAGATCATTACAATCTGTCAAGGACGAATAGAACCATTGTAAAACTATCCGCGGTGCCACCTTGAATTCACAGTAAGCCCGTGCGCTCAGCGAGATACTGACATATCCCCGGCGGGTAACGTCCGCCTGCACGTCGCGGCATACTCGGAATCCTGGCCGCACAGTGAACATTCTGATACCCAGTGTGATCACATGACATGACCTTATATTCCTTTGGCCGCGCCCTCGGGAGCCCATTCAGTGAAATATCTCACGCCGCGATCTCACCATCCGCGGCTCTCTGGAGTGACAGGGAAATCACCTACTCACTCTCCCTCAACGGTTTAACGTATTAAATTAGTAAAGAGTCTAACACACGGTTTACCGGTTGTCAATATAAAATTGAAATGAGTCACGGGGACAGGTTCCTTGACTCACACGCATGTGCGAGTCAAGGAACCTGTCCCCATGACTCGCCCATGAACGCTGTTCACAGAATGTTTGGAGGGCCTGACCCCATCACACTGTCGTGAGTCAGGGGGCTGGTTCCAGTGAGTGAGGGGGTCAGGTCCCAGTGAGTCACTGGAACCTGACCCCCATACCAATTGACGATAAAGCGCTCTTCGTTTACTATAATCCCAGGACAAAGAAATAAAATATTGATCAGGAGGTATTTATGTCCGGAAGAATTTCATATACAGAATGGTTGAGAAAAATCACGATTCCCGCGATCTGCGTCCCTCTGACCGCGGTTGAGCCCGCGGCCTTGCTTGCAGAGGCAGAGCAGGCTGTCCGGGCCTGCCCGGATCTCGTGGAATGGAGGGCGGATCATATGTTGCCGCAGTGTGCGGACAGCCTTGCGGATACGGCAGTCAAGCTTAAAAAGGTTTTGGGAGAGATTCCCCTCTTGTTTACGATCCGGACAATGCAGGAGGGCGGCAGATATAACGGAACAGCCGCAGCCTACACGGATCTGATCCTGAGAGCTGCGTGTACAGGCTGTCTGGATTTTGCCGATGTGGAAGCTCTGGGTTTCGGGACGGCGGGCCTGGTCCGTGAGCTGCAGGCTCAGGATATATGCGTGATCGCATCCAGCCACGATTTTTCCTGCACGCCGTCTGCGGACAGGATGGAAGAGATCTTCCGGATCCTGCGGGAATCCGGGGCGGATGTACTCAAGCTTGCCGTGATGCCTGCCACATCTGCTGATGTGGACCGGCTCATGGAAGTGACGGAAAAAGCTCACGGGCTGTACACCAACCCGCTGATCTCCATGTCGATGGGTGTGGTAGGCCGGATCTCCCGGACAGAGGGAGAAAGGTTCGGCTCCTGCGTGACCTTCGGGACAGTCGGAACGCCTTCCGCGCCGGGGCAGCTGTCCATCCGGGAGCTGCGATGCGAACTGGAAAAATGTCATCAGAAGCTGCAGGAGGCAGACGCATGATAGACGCGCATGCATATGAATGCTGTGACCTGTGCCCGCGGCATTGCCGTGTCGACAGAACAGCAGGCAAAACCGGCTTCTGCCGCATGCCTGCCTGGCCCGAAGCGGCGAGGGCAGCCCTGCATATGTGGGAAGAGCCTTGCATCTCAGGCAGCAGGGGATCCGGCGCTGTCTTTTTTTCCGGCTGTGCGCTCCGCTGTGTATACTGTCAGAACTATCAGATCGCGGCAGGTGAGATCGGCAGGCGGGTAAGCCCGGAGAGGCTGACGGAGATCTTTCTTGAGCTGCAGGATAAAGGGGCAGCCAACATCAATCTGGACACGGCGACACAATTCCTGCCGGATATCGTGCCTTCACTCCGGGAAGCAAAGGAAAGAGGGCTGTCGATCCCGATCCTGTATAACAGCAGCGGATATGAGACTGTGGAAACTGTCATGGCGCTGGGGGATCTGGTAGATGTATGGCTCCCTGATTTTAAATATATGGAAGCAGAACTGGCGGCACGATTTTCGGGCGCTCCGGATTATCCGCAGACAGCCGCTGTCGCAATAGAGAAAATGATCAACCTGGCCGGTGCCTGTACATATGACCAGGACGGCTATATACAGAAGGGTGTGATCATCCGTCATCTTGTGCTGCCGGGCCATACACGCAATTCCATCGCTGTGCTCGATGAGCTGTCACGGCGATTTGGTGTCGGATGCTGCGTCAGCATCATGAGCCAGTACACGCCGGTCCGCGAATGCGGAAAGGCCACTGAGCTGAACCGGAGCCTGACGGATCGTGAATATGAAAAAGTGCTGGATCATGCATTGGCACTGGGCTTTACGGAAGGATTCTTTCAGGAGGGCGGAGTCGCGAAAGAGAGCTTTATCCCTGCCTTTGATTACTCTGGTATAGTATAAAAATGGAAAAAGCCCCGAAAAAGGAAGGAGGCCGGTACACAATTACTCATGTACCGGCGCGTATGAAAAAGAAAAATATGTAGCTCACTTTCGTTTGCTACATGTATTACTATAAAGGAAATTTATTAAATAACCGTTAATACATTAAGAACTCTGTGTTAATTTTTAGGGGGATTCTGTACCAGAGGGTCTCAATATGTGGAATGCTTTGCTTCCACGTATTAAGACCCTCTGCATATACCACGCGGAAAATCAGGTACATTTTCCATTTATTTGATCGCGCGTAACTGTTCAGTCAGCACCTCGCATTTACTGCGAGGTGCGTGAGAAAAAAAGTCGAACAGTCAAGGCCGGGCGCACTTCTAATGCGACGAAAGGAGCCTGCGCCCGGCCTCGTAACTGTGAAGGAACTTGTGACTGAACAGTTACGATCGCGCGAGTATAAATACACAAACTTTAGAATTTCCTCCAGGTACTGGGAACAAACAGCATCAGGATCGGAAAGATCTCAAGCCTTCCGGCCAGCATGTCAAAGATCAGGACGATCTTGGCAAAGGGAGAGAGCAGTCCGAAATTACAGGATGGCCCTACCTGGGAAAGACCGGGACCGATGTTGTTGAAGGTAGCCGCGACTGCGGTAAAATTGGTCGTCATATCCAGGTTGTCCAGAGAGACAAGCAGCACGGAACCACAGAATATGAAGATATAAACGACCATAAATATATTGGTGGCACGGATGACTTCATGAGGGATCATTTTGTCGTCCATCTTGATTTTTTTTACTGCGTTTGGATGCAGGTAGATCTGGATCTCCTTGCGAACGGTCTTAAACAGGATGGCAAGCCTGGAGACCTTGATCCCGCCGCCGGTACTGCCTGCGCAGGCTCCGCAGAACATCAGCAGTACGAGGATGGTCTTGGAAAAGCCGGGCCACAGGTCAAAATCCGTCGTGCTGAAGCCGGTCGTGGTAATGATCGTGGCAACCTGGAAGGCTGAATGCTTCAGCGCAGTGCCGATACCGGAAAAAAGATGGTGGACGTTCCATGTGATCAGACCTGTCGCAACCAGGATGATCAGGGCATAGTAGCGCAGCTCTTCAACCAGGAGGGCCGGGCGGAACTTACGGATGGTGATCAGGAAATAGACGTTAAAGTTCACACCGAACAGAAGCATAAATACAGTCACGACGATCTGGATGTAGCTGCTGAAGCTGGCAAAGCTGTCATTGAGAAAACCAAAGCCGCCTGTGCCGGCCGTACCGAAAGCCGTACACAGCGTTTCAAACATGGGCATGCCGCCTGCCAGCAGGAACCCTATCTCCAGCAGGGTGAGGATCATGTAGATCTTGTACAGAATGATTGCGGTAGACCGTACCTTTGGAACCAGTCTGCTGACAGAGGGACCCGGGCTCTCGGCCTTCATCAGGTTCATCTGATATCCTCCCGTCAGGGGGAGAAGACAGAGGATAAAGACCAGCACCCCCATGCCTCCGATCCAGTGGGAGAAGCTGCGCCAGATCAGCACGCATCTCGGCAGAGATTCCACGTCAGCCAGAATGCTTGCGCCTGTGGTCGTAAAACCCGAGACGGTTTCAAACACCGCATCCACAGGATTGGGGATGCTGCCGTTGAGTACGAAGGGAATCGCGCCTGTGATACTGAGCACGATCCAGCTCAGCGCCACCGTCACAAGCCCCTCTCTGGCATAAAAGGCTCTTTTTGAAGGCTTACGCCGGATGATCACAAAGCCTGCGATGCTGCAGACGATGATGGTGATCAGGAAAGAAAAACCGGCGGTCTCGTGATAAACCAGCGCGGTTACAGCCGGCACCAGCATTAACACGGAACAGATCTCCAGGATCCATCCGACGATATAAACAATGATCTGATAATTCATACCCGGCCTCCTAAGCGAGAATATCACTGATATCGCGCAGGCCGCGATGAGTGGTTACGATGATGACCGTATCGCCAACCTGGAGGGTATCCTGCCCGCGCGGGATGCGTACCTTGCCGTCCCTGTTCAGACAGCCGACCAGGAGATTGGAACGAAGGTTGAGCTGTGCAAGCGGCGTATTAAGCACGGGCGAGGAGCTGTCCCGGATCTTGAATTCGAGGGCCTCCGCCTTCCCGTCCAGGATATGGTACAGCGTTTCCACATTGCTGCCGATGGAATTCTGCATCGCGCGCACATACTGCAGGATGTAGTCGGCGGTGATATACTTGGGGTATATGACGCTTCCGATGTCCAGATTGTCCACGATGTCGTCGAATTCCAGACGGTTGACCTTGGTGACGAGTTTGGCCTTGCTGTGTTTTTTGGCATAAAGGGAGAGGAAGATGTTTTCCTCGTCCATGTTGGTCAGGGCGACTACGGAGCCGACATTTTCCAGCCCTTCTTCAAAGAGCAGGTTGCGGTCCGTGCCGTCCCCGTTGATGATGGTCGCATGGGGCAGCAGGTCGCTGAGTACTTCGCAGCGTGCCCTGTCCTTGTCGATGATCTTTACCTTGATGTTCATCAGCAGCAGCGCTTTTGCCAGATAGTAGGAGGTCGTTCCCCCGCCGATGATGATCGTGCTGTGAACCTGGCCGGTATGCAGTCCGATCCGCCGGAAAAAGGCGGCAGCCGTTTCCGGACTGGCCATGATGGATAAGAAATCACCGTCATGCACGACATCTGTACCGCCGGGAATGATGACCCCATCCGGACCCTCAATGCCGCAGATCAGAACATCAAGTTTAAAATGGCTGGTGATCTCGCTGATATGCATGCCGTCGAGTTTGTATTCGGGCAGTACTTTGAATTTGAGGAGTTCCACACGGCCCCTGGCAAAGGTGTCGATTTTCATGGCGCTGGGGAGGCGGTGCAGCCGGCTGATCTCATTGGCCGCAGCCAGCTCGGGGTTGATGATCATCGTCACGCCCAGACGTTCTTTGATAAAGTTGATCTCATTGCTGTAAATGGGATTGCGCACCCGGGCAATGGTATGACAGCGTCCGGTCTTTTGCGAGATCAGACAGCAAAGGAGGTTGAGCTCATCCGAGCCGGTGACGGCGATCAGCAGATCCGCGTTTTCGATACCGGCTTCCATAAGGGTGTTGATGCTGGCCCCGTTTCCTTCGATCATCAATGCGTCTATTTTGTCTGCGATGACATCCATTTTTTCCTGTGAGATGTCGATCAGAGTCAGATCGGACTCTTCCTCCTGCAGCATCTCGGCCAGGGTGCGGCCTACCTTGCCGCAGCCTACAATTATAATCTGCATATCTTCCTCCGGCAGTCAGTCTGCCTGTAAAATCTGTTTGAACCAGTCAGTAAAGCTGAATTCTGTTAAGGTGTTTGGGAACACCGGACAAAGCTGTCCGTGTTAAAACAGAGGTCTTAACACGCGGAAATCATTATGTCCACGTATTTAGAGTCTCTGCATATTATACCATTAAAGGCAGGCTTTTCAATATGGGCTGTATGCTTAATTTCAAATCCTGCACATGTTTAGTTATTATTCAAGTCTGATGGGGTCAGGCCCTCCAAAC
>JAFWDX010000364.1 GCA_017515945.1 Blautia sp.
CGGTGAATCCTCATCAAAGGTCTCATAGAAGGTGCCGTCCTTGGTGTAATATCCGAAGGCATTGATCACGGGAATATCCTCCGAAAGCTCCAGAAGGAACTTCTGATATCCTGTCATCGGGCTGCCGTACATCTGCATGATCCGGGTCTGCAGGTAGTTGTAGCTGGTCAGGATCCCGTCTTCCTCCGGGATATCGTAGTTCGCCCAGATCCAGAAGGGTACCTGGTACAGGATCATATTGCCCTCTACGCCCCGTTTCGGTCCGGTAGAGCCTGCGAGCTCATTGAAAAAGCCGTTGGAAAGCTTTGGCTGATGATCACCGGCAAAAAAGATGACCGTCGGCTCTTTTACTTTGGAAAAATAGTCGATCAGCTTTTCAAAGGCCGCGTCCGTCGCCTTGACCAGGCTCAGATACTGTCCGACGTCACTGTACTCCTGTGAGAGACCCTCAGGCATCACAGTCGTCTGGAAATTGTCATAATCTCTGTCAAAGGGCGAATGCGACTGCACCGTCATATTGTAAAAGTACCAGGGTGCCTTTGACTCCGAACGATACTGCTCATACAGGGCGATCAGGTTTTCAAAGTCGCTCTCATCCGTGGTGTAGCGCCGGAAATTTGTCAGAGGCAGCGGGCAGTTATCGCGATAGTAAAAGGTATCAAAGCCGAGATAGGGATAAACCGTATTCCTGCGGTAATTCTCCGAATCCCAGGGATGGAAGGCATCGATCCCGCCATATTCCAGGGCGGACATATGCGTGGCCATGGAGGGCTGGTCGTCATTGATATAGATCTGGAACGGCACTGTACCGGGCGGCAGCAGGCCCATCGTATGTCCTGTCAGGAATTCAAACTCCGTATTGGCTGTCTGTCCGCCGCGAACCGATGCATATGTGACACCTTTTACGCAGTTTTCCTTAAGGGAGGTCAGGAAAGGCATCTCTTCTTCCGTCGAGTCAAAGGATCCGACCAGCTGCAGATCCGCAAAAGATTCATCCAGTACAATGATCACATTGGGCGCTTTTTCGGAGGGAACCTCTCCCAGCGCGATCGCCTCATCCGAAGGATAGCGGGAAGCGATCGCGGCCGCCTCCTGCGGTGTGTAACCCTCCGGCTTGGTCGGGAAGGAATCCTGTACGGACCGCGCCAGTGTGACCGGCACACCGTTTGTCCGGTAGGAACGCATCGTATTAAAATAGCTGATCGGCACACCGTGGTCCTTGAGGAAGGTGCTGAATACCATAAAACGCATCCCAAGGGCAAAGATCAGCAGGCCGACAGCGGCAAAGATCATATGCGCCTGCCAGGAAGGGAACAGCCGCGTGCGGCGCAGCTTGATCCCCGCAGCCCGGAACAGAAGGCCCAGCATGATCGCCACCAGCAGACGCAGATCCAGAGTAAATTTGTACTCTCCGGCTACATTCATAGCCGTGCCTACGACCGCGAAATCCGCAGCCGTGATCGCGTTCCCGCGAAAGCCTGTCACGTACACATTCACAGCTGAAAACAGTACAAGGAGCCCTCCTGCCATGGACGGACCTGCCAGCAGACTGTTGGTCGCCAGCGTGAAAAACAGCACCGCAAGCCCGATCAGCACCAGGTTATACGGCAGCGTCTTTGTGTTGGTGACAGCCGTGCCGAAAACGCGGCGGAACCAGGAGCCCTTGACGGACTCAGCCGTGATCATCTCTCCGAGCAGGAAAAACCACGGCACCGAAGCGATCGCGTAACAGATGGAAAACACACGGTCTGCTTTTTCCGGCAGACGCGGCCAGAAAATCAGGAGGAAAATGATCATGAACCACAGCGTGCTCAGCAAAAACATGCCCTTCCTCATGTCCATGAAAGCTCCGACCGCCTCTGCCAGCGGCTCCCGCTGGATCACCGCATAGGCTGTGAACGCCGCAAAGATCGCCAGCGTGGGAAGGAACCGAAACAGTTCCGCCTTTGTCTGAGGTACAAACCGACTCTTCATCTCTTTCATATTATCTATTCTCCCGATATGGTATGTCTGTCGCTTCGCTATAGGACAGACAAATTGTAACAGAGCTCATTCTTGACTGTTCAACTTTTTACTCACATACCTCGCAGAAAATGCGAGGTGCTGACTGAACATTTATGCCCGTTCAAACATAGTAAATTATCTTAACACAGATTTTACTCTATGACAATTTGTTTAGAATTATTTTATTTGCCAATTTCAATAAAGGGGATTATAATACCTTGAGATTATAGAGGAGGCAAGAACAGTTCAATATGAATAACTATACGCTGGGGATCGATATCGGATCCACAACAGTGAAAATCGCAATTCTGAATCCCGAAGGCAGGATGGTCTTTGCGGACTATGAACGTCATTTTGCCAACATCCAGGAGACACTGGCCGCCCTGTTGGAAAAAGCCGAAGCAAAACTCGGCCGTCTCGACGCCTGCCCGGTGATCACCGGCTCCGGCGGACTGACCCTGGCCACCCACCTCGGGGTTCCTTTTGTCCAGGAGGTCATCGCCGTGTCCACCGCTCTGGAGAAGATCGCTCCACAGACCGATGTGGCGATCGAGCTGGGCGGCGAGGATGCCAAGATCATCTATTTCGAGGGTGGAAATGTAGAGCAGCGGATGAACGGCATCTGCGCCGGCGGCACCGGCTCCTTTATCGACCAGATGGCGTCCCTTCTGCACACAGATGCGTCCGGGCTCAATGAATATGCCCGTAATTATAAAGCTCTTTATCCCATCGCCGCCCGCTGCGGCGTTTTCGCAAAGACAGACATACAGCCGCTGATCAACGAGGGTGCTTCCAAGGAGGACCTGGCTGCTTCCATTTTCCAGGCCGTGGTCAATCAGACCATCTCCGGTCTGGCCTGTGGCAAGCCGATCCGCGGTCATGTGGCCTTTCTCGGCGGTCCGCTTCACTTCCTGGATCAGCTCAAGGCCGCATTCATCCGTACCTTAAAGCTTGACGATGAGCACGCGATCACACCGGACAATTCCCATCTCTTCGCGGCCATGGGTTCTGCCATGAACGCAAAGGAGGACGCCCCGGCAGTCTCCCTCCCGGAGATGGCCGAACGCCTGCGCGGCTCGATCCGTCTGGACTTCGAAGTGGAGCGCATGGAGCCCCTCTTTGCCTCTGATGAGGAGTACGAGTCCTTTAAGGCACGTCAGTCCTGTTATAAAGTAAAGAAAGGCGAGCTGGCTTCCTATACCGGCAACTGTTATCTCGGCATCGATGCCGGCTCCACCACCACAAAGACTGCCCTGATCGGGGAGGACGGAGCCCTGCTCTATTCCTTCTACAGCAACAACAACGGCAGCCCCCTGCGCACGGCGATCCGCTCCATCCAGGAGATCTACAGCCTCCTGCCCGAGGGCGCCCATATCGCATGGACCGCCTCGACCGGATACGGAGAAGCACTTGTCAAAGCCGGCCTGCTGTTGGATGAGGGCGAGGTGGAGACCGTCTCCCACTATTACGCTGCCGCTTTCTTTGATCCGGATGTGGACTGCATCCTGGACATCGGCGGCCAGGACATGAAATGCATCAAGATCAAAAACCAGACCGTCGATTCCGTCCAGCTCAATGAGGCCTGCTCCTCCGGCTGCGGCTCCTTTATCGAGACCTTCGCGCGCTCCCTGAACTACAGCGTCCAGGACTTTGCAAAGGAAGCCCTCTTTGCGGAGCATCCGATCGATCTGGGTACCCGCTGCACCGTCTTTATGAACTCCAAGGTCAAGCAGGCTCAGAAGGAGGGCGCCGAGGTGGCGGACATCTCCGCCGGCCTGGCTTATTCCGTTATAAAAAACGCCCTCTACAAGGTCATCAAGGTATCCGATGCCTCCGAGCTTGGAACCCATATCGTTGTACAGGGCGGCACATTCTATAATGATGCCGTGCTGCGCAGCTTTGAACGCATCGCCCAGTGCGAGGCGATCCGCCCGGACATTGCCGGGATCATGGGCGCATTCGGCGCGGCTCTGATCGCCCGGGAGCGGTACCAGGAGGGGCAGAAATCCTCCATGCTCTCCATCGACCAGATCAACGCCCTGGAGTACACCACCTCCATGGCCAACTGCAAGGGCTGCACCAACAACTGCCGCCTGACCATCAACCGGTTCTCCGGCGGCCGCCAGTTCATCAGCGGCAACCGCTGCGAACGCGGGATCGGCAAGGAAAAAAACAAAGATCATATTCCGAATCTTTTTGAATACAAATATAAACGCATGTTCTCCTACAAGCCCCTGACGGCCGATCTGGCCGCCCGCGGCAAGGTGGGCATCCCCCGGGTGCTCAACATGTTCGAGAACTATCCCTTCTGGTTCACCTTTTTCACGAGCCTGAAGTATGAGGTGGTGCTCTCTCCCACCTCCACCCGGCGGATCTACGAGCTCGGGATCGAGTCCATCCCCAGCGAGTCCGAGTGCTATCCGGCCAAGCTGGTGCACGGCCATATCACCTGGCTGATCCGCAACGGGATCAAATTTATCTTTTATCCCTGCATCCCTTACGAGAGGGAGGAGTTTCCGGACGCAGTCAACCATTACAACTGCCCCATCGTGACCTCCTACGCGGAAAATATTAAAAACAATGTGGATGAGCTGCGCGATCCGTCCCTGAACTTCTGC
>JAFWDX010000365.1 GCA_017515945.1 Blautia sp.
ATGAAGGAACCGGCCTCTGACTCATGAAGGAATCGGCCCCTGACTCATGAAAGAACCGGCCCCTGTGACTCATCTCACCATCATCGCCAGCCCCGCAAATACGGCGACCAATATCCCCAGCCACAGAATCTCCAGCCGGATTCGGTTCACAAACAGTCCCACACACTCTCGCATAAACGCGTTCGGCCAGAACCACCACTTCGTTGGACTGCCGAGCCCCTCTGCCGGTACACCAGCCAGACCGGCCCAGACCCCGCTGCGGAAAACATGATAATTAGTCGTGACAAAAAGGATCTTCTTTTCATCCACATCCACATCCGGCTCACGTTCTCGGATGAGCTTATATGAATACTCCATGTTCTGATACGTATTGCGTGCCTGATCTTCCTTGAGAATATATTCCGCATCAAAACCGGTCCCGGTCAGATACCGCGTCATGGCCTCGGCCTCCGCCATGGATTCGCTCTTCCCCTGGCCGCCGGTGGGAATCAGAACGGCCTTCTTCCCCGTCTGCTCAAACTGCTTCTTCCAGAATTCCACAGCCTTGTCGACACGGCCGCGCAGAAGAGGCGGCAATGTGCCGTCCTTTTTGAACCAGCATCCCAGGATCAGGATATAATCCTTATCCGGCGCGGGCACATGCCGGGCGGCGCGGATCCCGCAAATGACGGCACCCATGAGGATGCATTCAAGATAGGTGAATATGGTAAAATACACGCTCTGGACGACAAAAATGATCTGCATCTCCTGCCGTGTATCTGCCATGTCGCTTACGCTTATTATCAGCCAGGCGCCGAACAGCTCACTGAGAATCAGGATCAGGCTGATCCCCAGCCCGAGTACATTCTGGATACGGAAGCTTTCGTGCCGCAGCAGCGCGATGTTGCTGATGATCATCAGCACGGAAAAGAGCAGGATCAGCGGCGAGGTCAGGATGACAAAGGTGCTCCCTGCGAGACTTAACGCTTCATATACATCGCGCATCCAGAAAAATTCCATGAAGGTGAGCCTGCGGATAAAGAGGTTCAGCATATTGAGCCCGGTCACCGTACAGAAAAGCCCGATACCGCATGCGAAAATCGCATCGTAGGTGTACATCAGAGGCCCTTTCAGGCGGAAAAAATGCCATATGTGCAGCACCGCCATGCCGATGAAAAACAGGGTGATCCCTCCGAAGACCGCCGTATCTCCGGTGAAATTGCCGGTCTCCGAGGAATAGGTAAAGCCCATCGGACCTACATGCAGCTCATCATAATACAGAGTCTCGCCGGACCGGTCTGTGACATCCAGAACATAATCGCCGGGTGTCTCAGGATGCACCTCCAGCATGATCCGGCTGCCGTCCTCCATGACCTCCATGGCCATGGCGTCCACCTGCATTTCGCCCCCCTCCCATCGGATCTGCATATCCGCCGGATCCGGCGGGATGTGCCCCGCGTCCAGAGGCTGGGTCATCCGGAAATGGTTTCTGTTCATCGCCCGACCGCACAGGATGATCGTCAGGCAGAACATACTCAGAACAAAGACCAGGAAGAGCAATTGTTTTCTTGTCTGATTAACCGCGTTGGCATACTTCATTTTCTGTTCCTCAACTATATTCATGGGGTTCATTCTGCCAGAGTCTCTGAATACGCCTTAAAGGTTTGCCTGTGTCCGCATTCTCTGAAAGCAGGCAATACGGTTCTGAAACGCCTCCGGCTATCAGAGTATAACACACTCTGATAGATAATGAAACAGGTGAGTCAAGGGGACAGGTTCGGTGAGTCAGGGGGACAGGTTCCTTGACTCATCC
>JAFWDX010000366.1 GCA_017515945.1 Blautia sp.
ATCCGAGCGTGCAGGCCGTATGCGATGAGCTGGTGCGCGTGGTGGATACCATAGAGCCTGATCCGGAGCTGGTGGCGCTGTACGAGGAGAGATATCAGCAGTACCGCAATATCTATCCGGCACTGAAACCGGTGTTCCCGAAGATCATCTGATCGCAGCGTGCAGGTTCTTTGCATGAATGAGTCAGGGGGCCGGGTTCGGTGAGTCAGGGGGCCGGGTTCGGCCCTGTGGCTCATCATATGACGGCAAAAAAGCTGTGGAGATATAATCTCCACAGCTTTTTATAATCTCGCAAATTATGCGTTCATTATGCGAAAGGATTCTCTGTCGGATACGGCAGGCTCTTGGGCTGGTTGTAAGCGATATCCTTTACGCCGAGGAATTTGAAGACCTCGAAGAGGTATTTGCCTACATGTGCGAAGGCAACGGCGCCGTGATGCGGATAGCCCTTCTGAACCAGTACGTGACGATAGAAGCGTCCCATTTCCTTGATGGCGAAAACGCCGATGCCGCCGAAGGAACGGGTCGGTACGTCGAGGATCTCGCCCTCAGCGATGTAGGAGCGAAGCTCGCCCTGGGAATCGCACTGCAGACGATAGAAGGTGACCTTGCTGGCAGCGATGTCGCCCTCGAGGGTGCCGCGGGTGAAATCGGGCTCGGATCCTTCGGGCTCGAGCAGACGATGCTGGATCAGCTGGTACTTGATGGCGCGGTTGTCGCACATCTTGCACTCGGGCGTATTGCCGCAGTGGAAGCCCATGAAGGTGTCGGTCAGAGTGTAATCATATTTACCCTTGATATCCTCGTCGTAGATGTACTGCGGGACGGAGTTGTTGATATCAAGCAGGGTGACAGGCTCTGCGGAAACGCACAGTCCGATGTACTCGCTGAGTGCGCCATAGATGTCGACCTCGCAGGATACCGGGATGCCGCGGCTGCAGAGACGGGAGTTCACATAGCAGGGCTCAAAGCCGAACTGGCTCGGGAATGCAGGCCAGCACTTGTCGGCAAAAGCGACATATTTGCGGGCGCCTTTGTGATTCTCAGCCCAGTCAAGCAGAGTGACTTCGAACTGAGCCATGCGCGCATTGAGCTCTTCGTAGTATTTGCCCTCGCCCATTTCCTCGGCCATCTCTTTGCAGATCTCGGGAATACGGGGATCTCCTTCGTGCTCTTTATAAGAGACAAGAAGGTCGAGCTCGGAGTTCTCTTCGATCTCAACGCCCAGCTCATAGAGTCCCTTGATGGGAGCGTTGCAGGCGAAGAAGTCCTGAGGACGCGGACCGAAGGTGATGATCTTGAGGCCGCGGACACCGATGACGGCGCGGGCGATCGGAACGAAGTCCTTGATCATCTGTACGATATCCTGGGCAGTGCCGACCGGATACTCCGGAATATAGCCGTCCAGATGACGCATGCCGAGATTGTAGGAGCAGTTGAGCATACCGCAGTAAGCGTCGCCGCGGCCGTTGATCATGTCGCCGTCACCCTCGGCGGCTGCCACGAACATGCAGGGGCCGTCGAACTTCTCGGCGATCAGGGTCTCGGGAGTCTCGGGGCCGAAGTTGCCAAGGAAGACAACCAGTGCGTTGCACTCGGCCTTCTGGACGTCGGCTACAGCAGCGAGCATATCTTTTTCATTTTCAACTGTGATCGGACATTCGTAAATGTCTCCGCCGTAAGCAGCGACGATGTTTTTGCGGCGCTGGTTGGAGAGGCCGATGGGGAAGCAGTCACGGGATACTGCGATGATACCGAGTTTTACTACGGGAATATTGCTGCCTAACATGTAATGATTCCTCCTTCTGAAGAAAAACACTGAAAAAATAGCTTAATGAATAAAGCTTAGGATACTGTGCTGCAGTCCGGGCAGACAGATTGTCTCTTATCACAGTATACTCTGAATTTGCAACGGAATCAATCTATATTTTTTCTGTTCTCGGTATGAGTGTTACTGTTCACGGTCTGACTGAAATGGGATGAGATCTGGCTTTCCGGCAGGAAAATGGGGTCAGGGGAACAGGTTCCTTGATGAGTCAAGGAACCTGTCCCCCTGACTCATCGCTCCCTGCCTCATAGGACATTTCCCAGATCTCGGAAAAAACGGCGAGCGGGCAGTCCGTCAGCAGGCACATGAGCAGGAAGCACTCATAGGGATTGACGATGTAGATCTCGCCCATGCCGCAGTCAGCGAGGATCTTTTGCGTTTTGTCTATGAAATACTTATAGCGTTCGTAGGGATCTTCGTCCTCCAGCTCCTGGGACACGATAAAAAACTCCAGTGTCAGCAGGTCAAAACGCTCGACAGGAAACTTGTGGCTGAGCAGGCTGGTGATCCGCTGCCGGCTGAAGCGCTTCTGGAAAAAGTGGCGGGCCAGGATAGAGGCGGACATTTTCTTGAGATTTCCCATCTTGTTGACGGGGATCCCGTTGCAGATCACCTTCTCCAGATCCGCGGGGGTGATGTCCCGGGCGGACCAGACCTTGTCGCCGCCTTTTTCCTCTTCGTCCTTCTGGTACATGGAGGCGATGATGGAGCGGGCATGATCCAGGAGGGAGAGAAAGGTGACAAAGGCGCGGCTCTTTTCGGAGCCGGGATCGTCCCAGCCGGCTTTGAGATAGGAGAGGTATTGCAGCAGTTCCTCCTCGCTGTCCAGCGTGAAATCCGGACCGAAGAGAGGTCCTTCGTGGGGAGGCCTGGCGGCAGGCTCAAGAGCCGCGCAGGTCTTTTTCAGCTCGTCCGCCTTGCCGTAAGGGAGCTGATGAGTATAGCAGTACCAGTAGATCAGCTCCTCCGGATTGTGCAGGTCAAAATCCTGTTCGCGCAGCACGCGGGTCAGAAAATCGGAAACATCCTCCGCGGACATGCGCAGGCCAAAGCCAAGGAGAAAAACAGTCTCGCGCTTGACGGAGGCCTGGGTGAGCCAGTTCCCGATCAGCGCGGGCAGTTTGGTCGAGGTCGGGTTCATGGACTTGGGGGTGCAGGTCTCCTGAAAGGAATCGAGGGCGATCTCTTTGAAGGTCTCGATCGGGACCTCGCTGAAAGGCTCCTCCAGTCCTGCACGCTCGTAGATGTATCGCTTCAGATGGTCGCCGAAGGAAACCAGCTCCATTTCTTTATAAAGGTAATGGAAGATGGCGTCGGCGTCTTCGTCCTCAAAACTTTCCAGACTGACAACCTCCCGGAAACGGCGGGCGGCACGTTTGGTGAACTCAAATTCCTGGACGCTGTCATCGGCAAGAGTCTGTTCGAAATCCAGGTCCTGCATACGGTTCTTCATGGTATCCTCCTCAGGCGAAAAACCTGGTGTAACTGTTCGGTCACAAGCTCCTTCACAGTTACGAGGCCAGGCGCAGGCTCCTTCCGTCGCATTGGAAGTGCGCCTGGCCTTGGCTGTTCAACGTTTGTCTCACGCACCTCGCAGTAAATGCGAGGTGCTGACTGAACAGTTACAACCTGGTCAGCCATTGCAGCAGACCGGTTTTGTTTTTTTCTTCCTCAGATCCGGCGTGAATATCGCACAGAATCCCGGTGACATTGTCCCTGCCGCCTGCAGTCAGGGCATCACGCAGCAAAAGCGTGGCGGCCGTGGACAGATCCGGGGACGAGCAGGCCTCCTGCTGATCAGGCAGAGGATCCCAGGCAAGGATCTGATCAATGGTGCCGAGCGCCTGAGTCTGACGGACTTCACCGGTGAGGATCCGACGGATCCGGTCCGGCGAGAGCATGTCGGTGAGGCCGTCTGTGCACAGCAGCAGACGCATGCCGTCCTGATAGGGCAGCCTTACCATGGACGGCTCCGGCGTCGCGTCCTCCTCCGGGAGTCCCAGATACTGGGTGAGGGGGGCTTTGCCGAAAGCCCTGCGGGCGGCCACGTGGTCTGTGGAAAGCTGCGTGAGCACCCCGTCCTGGAGCAGGTAGATCCTGCTGTCTCCGAGATTGCATACCGCAAACTCCTTTTTGCCAAAGGCGGCCGCTACAAGGGTGGATCCCATGGTGGCGATTTTATTGCGCGCGGCATAATCGCAGACTTCGTGATTCATCGAAAGGCAGGCGTTATTCAAAAACCGGTCCGGCGCACGCCGGATCTGCCGGACAGATCTGCGGGCGCAGGTATCCAGCGTGCGCGCGCCGAGGAAAGAGGCGGTCTCTCCGCAGCTCTCGCCGCCCATTCCGTCAAAGACGGCAATGACGGGTGATTTTTTTACCTGCAGGGTGCGCAGACCTATTTCCTCGCTGCCTTCGTGCTGTTCCGGCAGAAAAGTGCCGGCGCACAGATAATTGTCCTCGTTGTTTGAGCGGACTCTGCCTTTGTGGCAGAAGAAGGCCATTTCTATTTCACAGATCATGTTTTTTTCCCAATTGTTTATACCGGATCTATAAATACGCGGAGTTCAATACCGCTGGGCAAGATGATCCATTCGTAACTGTTCAGTCACAAGCTCCTTCACAGTTACGAGGCCACACCGAAGGCGTCCCTTGGGAGGCGCATGCTCCTTTCGCCGCATTGAAAGTGCGCCTCCCAAAGCACGCCTGCGGTGTCGCAGTAAATGCGAGGCGCTGACTGAACAGTTACATCCATTCATTTACGGATGACTCCTCAGCTCAGATATGGCGGTTTCCTGTATTCTGGCTCCTCTCTGCACATAATCCGGGTTATCCTCCTCCATATCATGAGCCTCGCCATCCGTGTCGATCCACCGGATCAGACGGCCGGAGGTGTCATAGTACCAAAGCTCATCGGAACTCTCGTCCCACATATAACAGAAGAAGAGCTGTTCATCCCAGTAGTAATATTCTTCGTACATGCCCGTTTCTGAAACGGACGGATAAAGAAGCGCCTTGACCAGCCGGCCCTGCTCATCGTAATAATGCAGCCTCTGTTCGGGCGTGCCCTCCTCACGACAGGACGGCAGCAGATCCACGATCTGCGTCGCCTGATCCTTGATCAGCTGGATGGCAGTTGAAAAATCATCGATCTGCGCGGTGCTCCTGTCATTGGTCTCAAGGGCATCCACGACTGCGTGCTCCTGTGATACATGCTGATGCGCATCCATATAGAGCTGGTGCGCGTAAAATCCTGTAACGATGCAGGCGGTCACGGCAATCAGCAGGATGACCAGCATCCAGACGGGAACATGGGCAGGCTGTCTGACGGGGGTATCTTTGGACCCGGCCGGAGAGGACGCACCGGGTGAAAGACTGTTCCCGGATACGTCAGGTACAGGATCGGGCGGGGCTGCGGGCAAGTCTCCGGCTGTCGTGCCGGCATCCGGATTCCTGCGGGCCAGATTTCCCCTGCCTACGGTCATGATCGGGCTGCCTGCGATATATTCACCTCTGCGGAGTCTTTCCAGATCCTCACGCATCTGCTCCGGATCCTGATACCGTTCCTTTACATCGAAGGCACAGGCGCGCAGGATGATCTCGGAGAGCTCCTCACTGGCATCCACAGGCCGCGGCAGCGATTCGCCGGACATCCGCCGGGTGAGGGCCGCTTCCTTGTCGTGGAAGGTGATGAGCTGTTTGTTCATATTTATAAAAGGAAGCCGGTTTTTATTCATGAGCCGGTAGAGCACGATGCCCAGAGAATAGAGATCGACACTGCTGTCGCAGACCTCTCCCTTGTACATCTCCGGAGCCATGTAAGAGTAGGTGCCCTTGCGGGACATGCTGCCCATGGAACGCTCCAGCTCCCTGGCGATGCCGAAATCGCCCAGCTTGAAATCTCCGAAACGGGACACAAAGATGTTTTCCGGTTTGATGTCTCTGTGGATGATCCGAAGCTGCCCGCAGTATTCGAGCGCCTTGCACAGATCGATCCCCAGCTTTATGATATCCCGCTCCATCAGCTCCCGCCCGGTACAGAAATCGAGGAAGCTCCCCAGAAACTCCATGCGGATATAGATATCCCAGCCGATCTCGTCCAGGTATTCCACTACCTTGAAATCCTCGACGGAGACGATGTGGGAATTGCCGCGGAAATATTCCATGGTGCAGATTTCCTTGATGCACTCGTCGACGATGTTCTTGAAATATTCACGGGTGGAATTTTCGTCGGTGGTCTCGAGGCGTACACTGTTGAGCTCACCCCGGTTCGCCGGAATCGGTATGACCTTGATGGCGGAAAAAAAGGAATGCCCCTGTTCCGTACGCTCGGCTTTGTAGACCTTGCCATAGGAACCCTCGCCGATCTTTTCGATGATCTTCCATTCCTGCCAGGGGGACATGATTTTTTCGTGATCCATTTGCGGTGTGCACCTCCTTTCTGTGGATGAAGTATGGCGGGCAATGATGCCATAGTCAGTTACGTTTATTCGTAACTGTTCAGTCACAAGCTCCTTCACAGTTACGTGGCCAGGCGCAGGCTCCTTTCGTCGCATTGGAAGTGCGCCTGGCCTTGGCTGTTGAGCTTTTGTTCCACGCGCCTCGCAGTAAATGCGAGGTGCTGACTGAACAGTTACGTTTATTCTAACACAATATTATGGGAGCCGCG
>JAFWDX010000367.1 GCA_017515945.1 Blautia sp.
AGTGAGTCAAGGGACCTGTCCCTCTGACTCATTACAAATGTGATGACAAAGCTGATTTACTGTGGTAAAATGTTATAGTAGTAAAGTGAACGTTCAGTTTTTCATCACCAATCATTCAAGGAGGACCGCTTTATGAAAAAACTCACAGCAATCCTGACAGCTATCATGTTGACTGCCTGCAGCGTTTCGGTCTTTGCGGCTGAAGCGGAGGAGAAGCCTCTGGAGGGGAAAAATCTCACAGTCGCCATGAGCCCTGATTTTATGTATTTTGAGACCGTATCCGAGACAGAAGAGTGCGGTTATGAGGGGCTGGACATCGATATCCTGAAGTCTCTTTCCGAGAAACTTGGATTTACCTTTACCATCAGCCCCATGGCTTTTTCCTCTCTGATTGGTACTTTGCAGACCGGCAATGCGGATCTGGTCATCAGCGGCATGAGCCGGACCGACGAGCGTGCTGAAGTGGTTGACTTTTCCATTACTTATGCGACAACAGATTTTGGTGTGGTTGTACGCACGGATTCCGATATTGACAGCTTTGAGGATCTGGAAGGAAAGACCATCTGCTGTTCTCAGGGTGCTTCCCAGGAGAGCCTGATCCAGAACGATATTGAGGGTGCTACGCTCAAGACATATCAGGGTCAGTCCGCGGTAGGTCTGGCTGTTGCAGAGGCCAGCGACGGCGTTGACGCAGGTATCACCAGCATCAATGGCGCTAAGAAGCTTTCCAACACCGTGCTTGATGACAATGGCGAGCCGCTGCTCAAATATTTCGTCATGGACTATGAGGGAATCTCCGATGTCTATAACATCGCATTCCCCAAGGGCAGTGAACTCCTCCCGATCATTGACGAGGCTCTGCAGGAGATGATCGATTCCGGCGAGATGGAAGAACTGATCCAGAAATGGCTTTATTAATTATCTGTAACTGACAGGCCATATGATCGGAGAAAAAAGATGCAGCTTGATTTCAGTATTATCTGGGGCTACCTTCCCATGTTCAGGGATGCCCTGCTGGTTACGTTGAAGGTAACCGTATTTTCACTTTTTTTCGCATTGCTGCTGTCGATCCCATTGTCGCTGTGCAAGATTTCCAACATACGTCCGCTTCAGTGGTTTGCCAGTTTCTATACTTCTGTTTTCAGAGGAGTGCCGATCCTGGTCCAGGTTTTCATGATGTATTTTGGAATTCCTATTGCGACCGGGATCAGGATGACAGCCTTTACGGCCGGTACGATCGTTTTTTCCATGAACTCCGCCGCTTATATTTCAGAGAGCATGCGCGGCGGGATACGGGCCATAGACAAAGGACAATATGAGGCGGCCATGTCTCTGGGCGTGCGGTATCCTGCTATGATGAAGGACATCATTCTGCCCCAGGCGATCAAAAGCGTACTGCCCAGTCTGGTAAATGAATTTATCGGACTGCTGAAAAATACGACTCTGATCGCGTCCATCGGACTGGTTGATATCCTGCGTGTCGGCCAGTTGATCCAGGCGGCGACCTACCGGGCATTCGAGCCGTTTTTTGTCATTTCGGTATTCTATTATATCCTGGTTATGGTGCTCTCCTATCTGGGCAGACTTCTGGAAAGGTGGGTGAACAAAAGTGATCGAGGTTAAAAACCTGTACAAGAAATTTGGTCACCTGCAGGTACTTAAGGGGGTATCCCTTACGGTAAAGGACGGTGAAGTCGTCAGCATTATCGGCCCCTCCGGCAGTGGCAAATCAACACTGCTCCGATCCATTAATCTGCTGGAGACCGCCACATACGGGGAAATATGGGTGGACGGCCGTCTGATCACACCCCCGGATCCTTATCTGCATCCGGAGGTCATCCGTGCGTCGCATACATTCAGAAAGCTTAAAAAAGCCGGGGGAGATGATGATGAGATCATCATGCAGATAAAGGAAAAGGATCTGCTGCATGAGCGGTTTGAGGGCAAGGAATATCGTGACCTGATGAAGGGAATTACCAGGGACAGCTTTGAGGATGCCTTTGCCATCCGTGAAAAGATCGGCATGGTTTTCCAGCATTTCAACCTGTTCCCGCATATGACGGTTCTTGAGAATATGATCTATGCGCCTGTGCATGTGAAGAAAATTCCCAGGGAAGAGGCTGTGGAAAAGGCCCGTCGGCTGTTGGAAAATGTAGGCATGCTGGATAAAATCGATGCCTATCCGGGTACCCTGTCCGGTGGACAGAAACAGCGCGTTGCCATTGCCCGTACCTTATGTATGGATCCGGAGGCTGTGCTCTTTGATGAGCCGACTTCAGCCCTGGACCCGGAGATGGTCAAGGAAGTGCTGGATGTTATAAAAAGACTCGCAACGACGGGGATCACCATGATCCTTGTCACTCATGAAATGGGCTTTGCCCGTGAGGTGTCAGACAGGATCTGTTTCCTGGATCAGGGAATTGTGATCGAGGATGCTCCGCCGGAGGTATTTTTCTCCACACCAAAATCGGAACGTGCGAAGACGTTTCTGGATAAAGTTTTATAGTGTTATAGTACAAAATACGGTTCTCTGTATATGCTTTACAGAGAACCGTATTTATGAGTCAGGGGGAGAGTCAGGGGGACAGGTTCCTTGACTCACTAAGTGAGTCA
>JAFWDX010000368.1 GCA_017515945.1 Blautia sp.
AACGCCCTCGCCGGGGAATCGAAAGTCCAGAAGACTCCGCAGATATCCGGTTTCTTCCGCGTCCACCATCTGCGTATACTGCAGGAATTTATCATAATTTCCTTCCCTTGCAGCACACTGCAGCATGTGGATCGTCTGCGGATCGTACCTGTGATGTTCGCCCTGCGCACGTCTCTTGTGCCTGCCAGCCGCAGTCAGCTCCAGATCCACATACAGCCCCAGCGGATCGAAGGCCCGGCTGTGCTGCGCGTCGACAGCCTGGCCGATCTCCTCCAGCGTGATCCCGCCAACCCTGCTGAAAGTCCCTGTAAAATATTCATGGATGACATCCCCTGAGATCCCGACCGCCTCAAAGATCTTGCTGCCCTGATAGGACTGGATCGTCGAGATTCCCATCTTTGACGCGATCTTTACGATCCCGAACAGGATCGCCCTGTCATAATCATCCACCGCCGCATAATAATCCTTATCCAGCAGCTCCTTCTCTGCCAGATCTGCGATCGTGGCATGCGCAAGGTAGGGATTCATAGCGGACGCACCATATCCGAGCAGAGTCGCAAAGTGATGAACCTCCCTGGGTTCAGCGGACTCCAGGATCAGGGACATGGCCGTGCATTTCTTCGTATCCACGAGATGTTTATGGACTGCGGCCACGGCCAGCAGAGACGGAATGGCAACATGGTTCTCATCCACACCCCTGTCGGAAAGGATCAGGATATTCGTGCCCTGCCTGTATGCCTTGTCCACCTCTACAAACAGATGACTGATCACCCGTTTCATGGGCGTTCCCTTATAGAACAGTGTGGAGACCCTTGATACCTGGAATCCTTCCTTCTTCAGATTCTCGATCTTCATGAGATCCAGGTCCGTCAGGATCGGATTCTCGATCTTGAGCACATGACAGTTCCCGGCATGCTCCTCCAGCAGGTTCCCGTTCTTGCCGAGATAGACGGTGCGTGAGGTCACGATCTCCTCCCGCTGGGCGTCGATCGGAGGATTTGTCACCTGGGCGAAAAGCTGCTTGAAATAATAAAACAGCGGCTGGTACTGCCCGGACAGCGCAGCCAGCGGGGTATCCACGCCCATCGAGCCGATCTGCTCCGTGCCCGTCAGCGCCATGGTGCGTATCCCGTCATGACAGTTCTCCCAGGTATATCCAAAGGCCTTCTGCATGCGCCTGAGCATCTCTTCTGAAAACCGGGGGACCTTTTTGTTCGGTATTTTCAGATCGGCCAGATGCAGAAGATTGGAATCCAGCCACTCTCCAAAGGGATGCGCTTTCGCATACTGCTCCTTGATTTCCTCGTCACTGATGATTTTTCCCTGCTTTGTATCCACGAGGAGGAGCTTGCCCGGATGCAGCCGCTCCTTCCGCAGGATATGCGCCTCATCCAGATCCAGCACACCGACCTCTGAAGACAGGATCAGTCTCCCGTCATCCATCACATAATAGCGTGAAGGACGCAGACCGTTTCTGTCCAGGATCGCGCCCATCACGTCTCCGTCAGAGAAAAGGATGGAAGCCGGGCCGTCCCATGGCTCCATCATCGTCGCATAATACTGATAAAAATCCCTCTCCTCCTGGGACAGCGTGTCATTGTGCGCCCAGGGCTCAGGTAGGAGGATCATGGCCGCCAGGGGCAGCGGCATGCCGCTCATCACCAGAAATTCCAGCGTATTGTCCAGCATCGCGGAATCGGAACCGCTCTCGCTGATCACCGGAAGTACCTTTATCATGTCCTCTTCCGAGAAGCGGTCTGTATGCAGGGTCTCTTCCCTGGCCAGCATCTTGTCCACATTTCCACGGATCGTATTGATCTCGCCGTTATGCACGATCAGCCTGTTCGGATGTGCACGATTCCAGCTGGGCATGGTATTCGTGGAAAACCTGGAATGGACCACAGCGATGGCGGAACGATAATCCGGATCTGTCAGATCGGTAAAAAACGTCCGAAGCTGCCCTACCAGGAACATTCCCTTGTAAACGATGGTCCTGCAGGAAAGCGACGGCACGTATGTTTCGACACTGCTCTGTTCGAACTCCCTGCGGACGATGTACAGCCTCCGGTCAAAATCCAGATCCTCCGCCAGTTCCTCCGGACGGGCTATAAATACCTGAAAGATCCGGGGCATGCACTCCCTGGCCTTTGTGCCGAGCACCAACGGATTCGATTCCACCTCGCGCCATCCGAGGATCGACATCCCGGCTTTTCGGATGATGATCTCAAACATGGATCTCGCCTGCCGCATCTTCAGCTCATCCTGTGGAAAGAAAAACATGCCGACGCCGTATTGCCGTTCTTCCGGCAGACGGATCCCCTTTTCCGCCATCTTCTTTGAGAAAAAAACATGAGGAATCTGTGTGAGGATCCCGACACCGTCTCCGGTCTTGCCCTCCGCATCCTTTCCTGCTCTGTGGTCAAGATGTTCCACGATCGACAACGCATCACATACCAGCTGATGACTCTTTTGTCCCTTTATATCAATGACAGCCCCGATCCCGCAGTTATCATGCTCAAAGGACGGGTCATACAGGCCCCGGCTTTGTATGGATCTGAATCGTTTTGTCATGACCGCACCTCCCGATAAAAAAAGGCGCTCCGGGTCACGAAAACCCGAAGCGCCGTTGCTTCTTCAAAGATATGATTCCATTTTTGCTCTTCAATATCGCCATTGATATTGTCATTACTATACTGCATCATCCGACAAAATGCAAGAAAAAAACAAGAGGACGGTCCTTTTGTGTTCCGCTGAAGTGAGTCAGAGGGACAGGTTCCTTGACTCATTTTCAGCCAGGCCGTGAGCAGTAACAAAG
>JAFWDX010000369.1 GCA_017515945.1 Blautia sp.
AGGTGCGTGGATCAAAAGATGAACAGCCAAGGCCACACCGAAGGCGTCCCTTGGGAGGCGTACTTCCAATGCGACGAAAGGAGCCTGCGCCTGTCCCCCCTGACTCACGTGCAAAACGTTCTTGAAAACAACCCCTGCCCTTGTTATAATAAAACGCGAGTTGTATAAACAATCGTCCCGCCGCGGCGGGACAGCGCGAAAGGAGTCAAAAGACCATGGGATTTATTGATGTAATCAAACAGAGAGCCAAAGCCAACATTAAGACCATCGTACTCCCCGAGACCGAGGATATGAGAACGCTGGAAGCCGCCGACAAGATCCTCAAGGAGGGCATCGCAAAGCTCGTCCTCATCGGCAATGAGGAGACCGTGAAAAAGTCCGCCGCAGACGCCGGCCTGGATATTTCCGGCGCTCAGATCGTTGACCCCGCCACTTGTGACAAGACTCAGGCCTATATCGACAAGCTCGTCGAGCTCAGACAGAAAAAGGGCATGACTCCCGAAGAGGCCAGAGAGATCCTTCTCAACCAGTATCTGTACTATGGCGTCATGATGGTCAAAATGGGCGATGCAGACGGCATGGTTTCCGGTGCCTGCCATTCCACAGCGGACACACTGCGTCCCTGCCTGCAGATCCTCAAGACCAAACCCGGCACCAAGCTGGTTTCCGCTTTCTTCCTTATCGTAGTTCCGAACTGCGAATACGGCGCAAACGGTGCCTTTGTATTTGCTGATTCCGGCCTGGTTCAGAACCCGAATCCCGAGGAGCTGGCCGCGATCGCCGCTTCCTCTGCAGAGTCCTTTGAACTCCTCGTGCAGGAGAAGCCCGTTGTCGCCATGCTTTCCCATTCCACCAAGGGCAGCGCGAAGCATGCGGACGTGGACAAGGTTCTCGAAGCCACCCGTATCGCCAAGGAGCAGAACCCGGATCTCGCCCTCGACGGCGAATTCCAGCTCGATGCCGCGATCGTTCCGAGCGTAGGCGCTTCCAAGGCTCCCGGCAGCCCCGTCGCCGGCAAAGCCAACGTCCTTGTATTCCCGGATCTGGATGCCGGCAATATTGGATACAAGCTGGCTCAGCGCCTTGCCAAGGCTGAGGCATACGGCCCCATCACCCAGGGTATCGCAAAGCCTGTCAACGACCTTTCCAGAGGCTGCTCCGCCGATGATATCGTAGGTGTCGTCGCTGTCACATCCGTACAATGCCAGGCCGCTGAGTAAGACGTAACTACGAAGGCGCTTGTGAATGAACAGTTACGAACAGTTACAATAAGACTTACAGAAATTGAGGTCTGTTAAGTTTTCCAAGATATAAAAAAAAGTGAGCCGATATGCTCAAAGATACTAAAAATCCATAGTATTCGTTTGTGCTGACGTTATAGCAGCTGGCATCGTCGAGAGTAAAACCAGTGCAATTTGAAATAGTCTTGCTAATTATAGGGTAGAACCTTGATGGTGGCGATGGAGCAATGGTATAAGTCTACGAAAACCAAGTAGCAAAATGTGTGTATAAAATTTAACAGAAAGGAAAAGCCAGTAAGATGATCAAAGCCTATATTTTACCAGAAGAAAGGATTTATAGGCGTGTACCGATGGCTAGTCGGGAATTTACGGCTGTGGAGTATACAAAATCTGTGAGTAGCGCGTTAAAAACCGCAAAAGCATATACGTTGAAGCAGCAACTGCAAATCGCGAGATTGTAGCATATCATCTGGCATATACAATTGTATATGTTTCTAGTGGCAGAGTCACAAAACCATGAATGTATTAGTAATCAACTGCGGCAGCTCTTCCCTTAAATATCAGCTGATCAACTCTGATTCCGAGGAAGTTCTTGCAAAGGGACTGTGCGAGCGGATCGGCATTGACGGCAGACTCGTATACCAGAAAGAGGGATGCGACAAGGAGATCACCGAAGCTCCCATGCCCACCCACAAAGAGGCCATCCAGATGGTCCTCGATGCCCTGACAAATGACAAGACCGGCGCCATCAAGTCCCTGAGCGAAGTAGACGCCATCGGCCATCGTATCGTGCATGGCGGCGAGAAGTTTGCCAAATCCGCGATCATCACAGACGAGATGATCGCCGCCGTCGAGGAGTGCAACGACCTGGCTCCCCTTCACAATCCGGCCAACCTGATCGGTATCCGTGTCTGCCAGGAGCTGATGCCCGGCGTTCCGCAGGTCGGTGTGTTTGATACCGCTTTCCATCAGACAATGCCGCCCAAGGCCTATCTGTATGGACTGCCGCTTGATTATTATAAGAAGTACAAGGTCCGTCGCTATGGCTTCCACGGCACCTCCCACAGCTATGTTTCCAAGCGCGCGGTGGAGTTCCTCGGCCTGAATCCTGAGGACTCCAAAGTGATCGTCTGCCATCTGGGCAACGGTTCTTCCATCAGCGCCGTCAGAAACGGCAAATGTGTGGATACGACCATGGGCCTTACCCCGTTGGAAGGCCTGATCATGGGTACCCGTTCCGGCAACATCGACCCTGCGATCATGGAGTATGTCGCCAAAAAGGAAAACATGGATCTGCCCGCGATCATGAATGTCCTGAACAAAAAGTCCGGTCTGCAGGGCCTTTCCGGTGTGTCCAGTGATATGCGTGACCTGGAAGCGGCTGCCGACGGCGGAAATGAAGACGCGCAGCACGCGGTAGAGGTTCTCTGCTATGAGATCGCCAAATTTGTCGGCGGCTATGTGGCCGCGATGAATGGTGTGGATGCCATTGTGTTTACGGCAGGTATCGGCGAAAATGATGGACGCGTGCGCAAAACGGCCTGCTCTTATCTCGGATATCTCGGAATCACCATCGACGACGAGGCCAATGGAAAGCGCGGAGAGGATGTCGTGATCTCCACTGCCGATTCCAAGGTAAAAGTTGCCGTCATTCCGACAAATGAAGAGCTGGCGATCTGCCGTGACACGGTAGCATTGGTAAGCGGTAAATAAATACTTTACAGCTGTTTTTTCTGTCAAGAAAAACCGGTTGACAAACATTGGGCACGTATGTATAATGGTCAAAGTGCGGATAGGAGAGCGAAAGCATCATGCAGATCAGTTTGCTGGATGTGACAGAGAAAGAGGGTAAGGAGCTGCATGTCACGGTTCCTTTTGAGATGGATGCCATTACCTTTCAGCTGGGGACTTTTCCCATCGTGGACAGGGATCCCATACAGCTTGATGTGATCAACATCGGGAAAAAGGTTCTGGATCTTTCGGGGAGCTGCCGTGTCCGGGTCGAGGTTCCGTGTGACCGATGCCTGACACCCGTGCAGGTCGATATTCCTGTATCTTTTACCCGCAGACTCGACATGAAGCTGCCGGAGTCCGAGCTGGCTCTGGAGCTTGATGAAAATTCCTATCTGACAGGTACGGACCTGGATACAGACTTTCTGGTCTATCTGGAGATCCTGATGAGCTGGCCTCCTAAGATCTTATGCCGAGAGGATTGTGCAGGACTGTGCAGCAGGTGCGGAAAAAATCTGAACGATGGTCCCTGCGGCTGCTCCACCCAGAGCACAGATCCGCGTATGGCAGCCATCAGTGAACTGTTTCGACAATATAAGGAGGTGTAAGCGATGTCCATCTGCCCGAAAAATAAGACAAGCAAGGCAAGACGCGACAAGAGAAGAGCCCAGTGGAAAATGAGTGCTCCGAATCTCGTCAAGTGCAGCAAGTGCGGCGCCCTCATGATGCCCCACAGAGTCTGCAAGGCTTGCGGCAGCTATAATAAGAAAGAAATCATCAAAGTCGAGGACTGATGAAAGACTTTTTGGCAGGCGGTTCCAGAGAATCGCCTGCCTTTTTCGTAGAATGGAGGTGCTGTAATGGCCGAACCGGTAAGAATTGTGATCGACGCGATGGGTGGGGACAACGCTCCGTCCGAGCCGGTGCGCGCGGCTGTGGAGGCCGTCAGCGAGAGAAAGGATATAAAGATCTTTCTCACAGGGCTCCCGCAAGTCCTTGAACAGGAGCTTAAAAAAT
>JAFWDX010000370.1 GCA_017515945.1 Blautia sp.
AATCCATATGTGTTTGAATAAACCACAATGCCGATCCGGCAGTGTTCTCCGATCCAGTGCTGAGCGTGAAGCTGCATCTGTTCGATCAAATCCGCCATTACCGCCTGATCCAGACCCGCATCCCGGAGCAGCGCCAGGCATCCGTCTGTCGTTGCGGTCTGCATGAGGGAGCTGCAGAGGGTCTTATCGGCACCATGAATGGCGGCATACGCGCAGAACAGCTCTTTCCTGCAGTCCGCCATGGAGGAATGTGTATTCATGATCCCTCCCGCCAGTTTGATCAGCTTCCCGATGTGTCCCACCAGCAGGACTTCACGAAAGCCGAGGGATGCGGCGAGATCAAAGGCTTCTCCCAGATAATTGGAGACCTTGATGGCCGGCATACCGGATCTGTCCAGCCCGATCTCTTGCAGAAAAGCCATTCCATAACTGCCAGGAGTCAGGATCACACGATCGCGCCCCGCGGCGAGAGCGCTTTTCATGGAAACCTCGATCGTATCGATCAGGGCCCGTTCACTCATCGGCTCAACGATCCCGGTCGTGCCGAGGACAGACAGTCCGCCTTCGATCCCGAGAGCCGGGTTCAGTGTCTGCTTCGCCAGCTCTTCTCCGCCTGGAATGGAGACGGTCGCTTTCAGACCACCGGCATACTCTGTTTCTTCACATACTTCCCACAGGGCCTCCCGGATCATCCGACGCGGAACGGTATTGATGGCTGCATTCCCCACCGGCTGATCCAGTCCCGGTTTTGTGACGCGACCGACTCCGGGGCCGCCGTCGATCTCGATCCCGGAAGGGATTTTTTCCACACGCACGTCCACGATGATCCCGTCGGTGATATCCGGATCGTCACCGGCGTCCTTTCGGATGCCGCAGCGCGCACTGCGATCCGACTCCCGGATGCAGTACTCCGGCACCGCCTCTGCGGTCAGGCCGCCCGGTGTGATGAGAGACAGGATCGGAAGCTGATCCGGATGATCTTCAGGAGAAGTCTCGAATTGTAACTGTTCAGCCATAAGGCCTTTCGCGGTCGCCCTTGTTTCATGATCTGAAAGCAGGAGCCTTGCCGCGGCGACGGCACCCAGGGCTGCGCATGTACCGGTCGTATAGCCGCATCTGAGCCTGTCCTTTCCGCTGCGGATATAATATCCATTTTTTGTATCACCTGTTATATGTGCAGGCGGACTTTTCTCCACTGATTTCTTTTGCTCATCCGCCCCGGTCGGCTTATCCGTTAATTCTGATCTGTCTGCTATCGGTTGTTCCAGAAAACCATAGATCTCTTCGTATTCCTTTCCTTGCGCATCATACAGTTCCCTGAGATATGTGCCGGTGAATATCTCCTCCGCACTGCCCTGACGGTCAATCCTGCCTTTTTTCACGCAGATCAGCCTGTCCGCGATATACTTCGCCAGTTCAAGTTCATGAATCGCCATCACGACTGCGATGCCTTTTTCCCGGGACAGCGTCCGGAGCAGTCCCATCAGCTCCAGCTTATAGCGGATATCCAGGTATGAAGTGGGCTCGTCCAGCACCAGCACGGAGGGCTGCTGCGCGATCGCCCTGGCCAGCATGACACGTTGTCTCTGACCGTCACTCAGATGAGAGAAATCCACGTCTGCCAGAGCGGTTATTCCGACCAGTGACATAGCCTCCTCGACCTGTTTCTCATCCTCCCGGTCCAGGAATCCGAGACGGTCTGTATAAGGATACCGGCCAGCGGCTACCACATCACGGCAGGTCGTCAGCTCCGGCCGCACCCGTTCCGTGAGCAGGACGGCCATGGTGCGGGCCATATCCTTTTCTTTGATCTGCGATAGATCCTTCCCCACGAGAAAGACTGTGCCGGCAAGCGGGACGAGCTGTCTGGCGATTGTCTTGAGAAGCGTGGATTTACCTGCCCCGTTCGGCCCGATCAGAGCGAGGATCTCACCTGGACGGACTGTGAGGGAAATATCACTTACAAGTATTGTTTTTCCATAGCCTGCAGAGAGATGATCTGTCTGAAGCAGGCTTTCTGTCCGGTTATTTTTCATGATTATCTAAAAAAAGAAATAGATAGAGAAATGGCCTCTCGGGTATTTTTATGGGGTCAGGCCCCATCGTTTAACCTCTTCCTTCCGGATAGATATCGTCGATGGGTCCTGACCCCTTTGAGGCCGGAACTGTATTGGTTTACCGAAGAGACTGATCCAACTGGATTAATCAGCTCATTCTATACTCGCGCGATCGTAACTGTTCAGTCACAAGCTCCTTCACAGTTACGAGGCCAGGCGCAGGCTCCTTTCGTCGCATTAGAAGTGCGCCTGGCCTTGGCTGTTGATCTTTTGTTCCACGCACCTCGCAGTAAATGCGAGGTGCTGACTGAA
>JAFWDX010000371.1 GCA_017515945.1 Blautia sp.
CCATACTGTGCAGGTCCCGCGCTGTGGCGATGATCTGCTCACTGTCGCCCATATAGGAGGATTCCGTGATCTCAAGAATGATATCGTCCGTAGTCAGCCTGTATGTGTCAAGGATCTCATGGAAAATATTCCTCAGATTCGGATTGAGCATGTCCACACGGGAGACATTGAACGATACAGGAACAGAATGGCCGCCTTTGTCCTTCCATTTCCGGATCTGAGCTGCCGTCTCAGTCCAGACAAACCTGTCAAGCTCCAGGATCAGGCCGTTTTCCTCCAGTACCGGTATGAACATGGACGGGTTGATCAGGCCGAGTTCCGGATGATCCCAGCGCACCAGCGCCTCAGCTCCCATCACGACAGGAGTGCTGCCATGGATGTCATACTTGGGCTGCAGGTAGATCTTGAACTGATTGTTTGTCACAGATAACTTGAAGTCCTCGACAAGCTTCTCCCTGTAAAGGGCTTCCTTGCCCATCTCTTCGTTGTAGATCCCGACGGTCGTCTGCGCCTGGTCGCTTATCCTGCTGTCCGCGGCGATCTTGGCCCGGTCGAACCTGCGTTCCGCCGCGATCTCCTTGTCTGCCTCCGGATACACGCCCATTCTCAGGTGCACACGGCTGGCAGACGCTTCTTCCTTTATGATATCTGCGGAAAGCTTTTCCAACAGCTGATCATATTCATCCCGATGGGGACAATAGATCAGGAAAGTATCTCCGCCTCTGCGGCAGCCGATGCCCCCGATCCTGCGGGCCAGCTTTCTCACATTTTCACCGATACGGCGCAGAATGATATCACCATACTGTCTCCCGTAACGCTCGTTGATCAAATGGAAACGGTTCACATCGATCACGACCGCGTCCATCGCCACATCCCAGTACTGCTGGTCATACCGGTCCACATACCGGATGAAGTAGTCCAGATTGAACAGACCTGTCAGGTTATCTCTCTGCGTATGCTGGATCAGATCCCTTGTCTCAGCCAGCTCGATGCATTTGGCAACTCTGGCTTTCACGATCTCCCAGATCGGATAAGGTTTGGGGATAAAATCTATCGCGCCAAGCTTCAGGCACTCCAGCTCGGCCTGCTGATCCGCCGTCATGACAATGACCGGAATGGAGGATATCGTACTGTCCGCTTTCATCGCCGTGAGGATCTCAATGCCTGTCATGCCGGGCATATTCAGATCGAGCAGCAGCAGCGCCAGTTCATCCTTGTGCTCCCGGATACTCTCAAGCGTTTCTATGCCGTCTCCGGCGTATAGCAGTTCATAATCGTCCTGCAGAAGGTTGCCGAGCATCTCCCGGTTGACCAGCTCGTCCTCCGCGATCAGCACGTGTCTGCGGACATTGATCATCGGAATATTTTCGATCTCAGGTGTGTCCGGAACCTCCTGCTCCGGCTCCGGCTCCTCGTCTCTGGTAACAGCGCCAAGGCTTTTAAGGCGCATTTTTTCTTCATACATCGCCGCGTCGGCACGTTCAAAAATCTCATGTACGCTGTGATCCGTCCCCGGGATATAATCGGATATGCCTCCCGACACCACCGCCTGTGCCCCTGCCGTACTGATATTGGCCACGGAACGATCGTGAAGCTCGGCCATAAGCTCCTGTCGGATCGTATGATCCCGGCCGGTCAGCAGGGCGACAAATTCATCTCCGCCCACACGGTACATCTGACTGTGGGAAAAGATCGAGCAGAGCATGGTGCTGGCTTTCCGGATGTAGTCGTCGCCGGCTTTATGCCCATAGGTATCGTTGATCTTTTTCAGGCCGTTGACATCACATACCACAATGGAAAAATCACGGAGCACGCCTTCACTCAGCTCGGCGTCGATCTCCTTCTCCTTATCCAGGTAGGCATGCTTGCTGAAGACACCGGTCATGGGATCCCGGTTTGCCGCATCCTCGCTTTCCTTTGACCGCCTGTTCATATAGGAATGGTTGGTCATCATGATGATCAGCGCAAAGGCAAACATGACGATCGTCATGATCATGGTCCTGGTATTTGAGGCGGCCATCCCATCCATGATCGTTCTGATGGCGCCAGCATCTGCACCCTGACCGGTGGTACCCGTTGCGATCCCCTGGTAGTAGGAATCGACTTGCCCCACCATGCTGCTGTATGAGGAGAGCATGGACTGACGCATCCAGATCAGAGAGATCAGGAGCAACAGCGAAAGAAGGGCAAGCCAGACACTCAGGGACCTGCCGAACCTTTTCTTCAGGTCGTGATTAAGAATCAGGCGAAAGGCGATGAAGCAGAGGGCGCTCCATACGATGAAAAGGAAATATGTTTCCGGGGCGATCGAGCCTCTGGTCACCAGATTGGGCAGCAGATAGTAAACCCCGAGGCCGATCATCATGATCAGGGTGATCCGGCCGATCCACATCTCCTTTTTTTCTCCCATGTCCGTCGCCAGCACCTGCGTACAGGCCGCCACAAACCCGTAGATAAGTATGGCGCCGATCGTCGTGACATCGACGATCCATCCGATGGCCGTCCTGCCCACGAGAGGGATGGCCAGAGAGGCCACACAGACCAGCCATACGGACCTGGCCGGTGCACCAAAGGCATTGCCCTCGGCAAACCGTCCTGGAAGGATATGGTCCTGTGCCAGACTCGTGATCAGCCGGCTCAGGGCTGTGATATTACCGATCAGACTGGACATCACAAGGGCAAGCAGAGCCAGCATCAACATCCAGACTCCGGCATTTCCCATGCACCGCCAGGCCGCGTAAAACGTCGGCAGCGCTTCGATACCGGACAGATTGTCCAGGTCACGGATATATTCCAGCCAGTTCGCGTACTGCGGCGGATAAGCCTCCACTGAGAGCAGCAGGATCACAATGTAAAGCAGAGAGGTGCTGATCGCCGCTATCCGCATAATGTGCGTGAATCTGTTTTTCTCGAATGTAAAATTCTCCGCCTGATGAGATATACTTTCAAACCCGATAAAGGCCCACGGAGTAATGACCGCGATCGCCGCGATCTGCCTGATGGCTGAAGTCTCCGGCAGGAAAAGCGGCTCCACCGGAACATTCACCACGAACATCGATCTGAGAAACACGATCCCCGTTGCAGCCGTAAATGTGAAAGCAAATCCGATCATCACGCGGTTGACTGTCTTTGCGCTGCGGGTGCAGAGGAAGCCAAATCCCAGGAGACCGGCGACAGAAAGCAGCACCTCACCAAAATATACGTCATAGCCAAAGATCGTATACAGCTTTCCAAAGCTGAAAAAACCGCCGAGAAAGATCCTCCCGAAAAGGGGAAGGGAGGTCATGTTGGCCCAGAGCACGGCAAGGTACGTCATGATCAGGAACCATGCGGTCAGGAAGCTTTGATCATGGCCAAAAATCTCTCTCGTGTAGGCGTATGCGCCGCCATTCTCCGGATAGCATCGCATCAGGTAAGCATAACATCTCCCAACCAGGAGCATAAGCACCGTGCCCAGAATGAGTCCGATCACGCTCCCCGCAGGACCGGCCTGACCCAGGTAGGAACTGCTGGTCACCACCAGAGATCCCCATCCCACACTGGTTCCGATCGAAAATGCCCAGGCGCCCAGAACAGAAAGATGTTTATTATCATATTTATTCATGGCGATTATCCTTTTTTACATATATTATTATATCTGTTTGATTTCGCAGAACATTTTTTCAGTCTTTCAGGAACATTATACCGGAAATATAATAAAATAGCAATTTAAATCATGAGTTACGGACAGCCACAATCCGGATTTTTGTTTGAAATATAATAAAGAAAAACCGCTGTCCTGCCATCTCTTGCAATACTCTTTCAAATTGCGCAGGTACCAACTTTGGCTGTTCTCATTCTTATGCATATCCGACCGGAATGAGTCACGGGGACAGGTTCCTTGACTCACA
>JAFWDX010000372.1 GCA_017515945.1 Blautia sp.
CCAGATGGTGAAGACCTCTGGAGGAAGTACTGCCAATGTACATACCGGGTCTCTTACGTACAGCTTCAAGACCCTCCAGGATCTGGATCTGATCTGCGCCGTATTCCACGTTCTCTGTACCCATGCATATCCTCCTGTATATCAATAAAAATAAATTATCATCTGCGAATATATTATAAGACCTGAAAAAAAGAAACCGCTTTCCGGGCCTGCGCCGCAGAAAGCGGGAAGAATTCCTACTTATTATTATAACATATTGCCATCGCTTTTTGTATACTTTCTTTTATTCTTTTTGCGCAAGCAAAGCCTGATATACATCGCGGCGGGAAAGGCCTCTGTCCGAGGCGGCCTGTCTCATGGCATCCTTATGCGAAAGGCCTTCGTTCTCATAAAAGCTCACATGCTCCTGCAGACTCAGGCTCTCCCAGCGGGCCTGCGCCTCTTTTTCCACCTCATCGGCCGGTTTTCCCCTGATGACCAGCACGCACTCTCCAAGAGGCTTTTCGGATGAATATTTATTCACCAGATGGTCCAGATCTGTCATCCAGGCCTCCTCATGGATCTTGGTCAACTCGCGGCACAACGTAGCGGGACGGTTTCCCAGTGTATCCTTCAATTCCTGCAGCGTTTTGACCAGTCTGTGGGGAGCTTCATACAGCACGATCGTACGTGTCTCCCCGGCGAGCTCATGCAGGATCTGCGCCCTGGTCTTTTTGTCCATCGGCAGAAAGGCTTCAAAAGCAAAACGCCTGGTGGGCTGACCGGAAAGGGTCAGACCGGTGATCAGTGCACAGGCTCCCGGCAGGGAGGTGACCTCGATACCCTCCTCACGGCACATTCTGACCAGATCCTCTCCCGGATCTGAGATGCCGGGCGTACCGGCATCGGTGATCAGAGCGACCGTACATCCTTCTTTCATTTTTTCCAGCAGCTGGCGCCCTTTTTCGATCTTATTGTACTCATGATAACTGGTCATGGGCGTATGAATATCAAAATGATTGAGCAGCCGGATGCTGTTTCTGGTATCCTCTGCCGCGATCAGATCCGCTTCACGCAGTGTGCGGAGCACACGCAGCGTGATATCCTCAAGATTCCCGATCGGTGTCGCGCACAGGATCAGTTTACCCTTTGCGCCTGGTCCTGGCTGTTCATCTTTTGTTCCACGCACCTGCCAAGGCACGCCTGCGGTGTCGCAGTAAATGCGAGGTGCTGATTTAACAGTTACCATAAATTTCTTTTATCTCCTCCGTAAAGCCGCCTCCTCTTTCACAGACGATCAGCGGCGCAGCGATCCGGAGTCCCGGATTGACTCCCTTTACCGACTCGATCAGCACCAGATTCGGCTCTTTATCCATATATGGATGAACAAGGCGCAGCCTTTTTGGCTCCAGTCTGTATCTGTGAAGCATGCTGATGATTTCAGCCATGCGCTGTGGACGATGGACCATGTAAAACCGTCCGTGATCCTTCAGCACGGCTGCGGTCTGACTGATCACGTCCTCCAGCGTGCACAGAATCTCATGTCTGGCGGCAGAAACCCGTGCGGATCCATTCTCCTTTCCATGCCCTCCCTGCAGATAAGGCGGATTGCAGACGACAACGCGAAAAGAAGCCGCTCCGAACAGTGTGGCGGCTTCTTTGATATCTCCCCGGAGAATGGTGATACGATCCTCCAGATGATTGTAAATAACACTCCTGGCCGCCATATCCGCGCTCTCCGGCTGGATCTCCAGACCGGTAAAGACAGATCCTGTGGTCCTGGCCGCCAGCAGTACGGGCAGGATCCCTGTACCCGTACCCAGATCAAGTACATTGTCGCCCCGATGCACATTCGCAAATGAAGAAAGCAGAACTGCATCCATCCCGAAACAGAAACCTGCCGGATCCTGGATCAGATAAAAACCGTTTTGCAGGTCATCCAGTCTTTCATTTGGTTTTATCAGGTTTTCCGGCATCCTTTTCGGCCGTCTCCTTCCTGGCTCCCTGGCCCCGCCTGCGGGATCGTCTCGCTTCTCCTTTTGCATCTCCTTTTGCATCCGGCTCTCTGCGAGGGGGTCTGCGCGTTCCGGCAGCTTCCTGATTATCCGCAGGTTTTTCCTTTTCCGGGTTTCTTCGCTCACCGCGCTGTTTTTCCTGACGGTTTTTGTCCTGACCGCGGCGGCCTTTTACCTGCTCCTGACCGCGGCCGGCCTTTCCCTTTTCCGCGGGTTTCTCTTTTTCATCGGCAGAAGGTACAGCCTCACCGGCTGCCTTCACAGCTTTTGCATCCCTTGTTTCTTTAGTCTCTTTTTGTTCTTTTGATTCTTTTGATTCTTTTCCTTCTTTGATTTCTTTGATTTCTTTGGATTCTTTTGTTTCTTTTTCCTCAGCCTTGTTCTTTTTCCTGTGGGCGCGCATCGACAGCTCATCTACAGGATATTCAACGATCTCCTTCTCATCATCTGTCTCGATCGTCACCTTTACCAGCTGGCGCAGGACATTCACCGAGTGAACGGTCCCGACCTTCCCGTCCGGCAGCTGCACCGTATCTCCCTGAGAAGG
>JAFWDX010000373.1 GCA_017515945.1 Blautia sp.
CTGCCTTTTCGGCGGCCTTTTGGACATCATCAAGGGCCAGATCCTCTTTCGAAAACCTGACCCTGGTCGTTTTGTTCTTCATGTGCTCTTATTCCTCCCTGGATCCCGTGATCTCCGTGAGCTTGGTGGTCATGATCCGGTAGAGTTCCAGATCTGTCGGGAAGTGGTCCACGAAAGGCAGGATGACATTTCCGTAAAAGAGAAGCCCCTCGCCTTCGCCGGAGTGCGTGACATAGGAGAGCTGGTGCGGGGAAATGTTCAGCTGTTTCGCGAGAATCGCCCGGTCGCCGGCTGCCTGGTTCAGCATATAAATGAAATCGGAGTTTTCAAAAATGTTCTCGACTTCATGGCTGGACAGCAGGTCCTTTACGTTCTGCGTGATGCCGGTCGGGATCCCGCCCCATTTACGGAAGCGCTTCCAGATCTCGACGGAGTAGGCCGCCGTCTGTTCTTCCTTCAGGAGCAGGTGGAATTCGTCCATATAGTACCGGGTGGCCTTGCCGGCGCTCCGGTTGGCGGTGACTCTGCCCCAGACCTGGTCCTGCACGATCAGCATGCCGATCTTTTTCAGCTGTTTGCCCAGTTCCTTGATGTCGTAGCAGACCAGGCGGTTCTCGATATCGACATTGGTCCTGTGGTTGAAAAGGTTCAGGGAACCTTTGACATAGATCTCAAGGGCTGTCGCCACATGATGGGCTTCCTTCTCCTCCTGCGCCAGAAGGGCAAAATAGAGATCTTCCAGAAGCGGCATGTTCTCCGGCCTCGGATCATTGAAATAGGTCTGATAGATCTGATGGACACAGCGGTCGATGACGGTCTTCTCCACCGGCTGCAGGCCTTCCTTGCCTCCGACGATCAGCTCGCAGAGGGACAGGATGAAGTCCGCTTTCAGGGCGACCGGGTTGTCTTCCTCGGAATAGTTACTGTTAATGTCCATCGGGTTGATATACTGGGTACCCACCGGGCTGATGTGAATGACCTGTCCGTCAAACTTCTGTACCAGCGCCGTGTACTCCGCCTCTGGATCGCAGATGATGATGTCGTCATCCGTCACCAGGAAAGCATTGGCGATCTCACGCTTGGCGCTGAAGGATTTACCGGAACCGGGCGTACCGAGGATCAGGCCGTTCGGGTTCTTGAGCGCCTTCCGGTCTACCATGATCAGGTTGTTGGAAAGCGCGTTCAGGCCGTAGTAAAGGGCTTCCTTCCGGTTCTGGAAGAGCTCCTGGGTCGTGAACGGCACGAAGATCGCCGTGGAACTGGTCGTCAGGGCCCGCTGGATCTCGATGAGGTTACTGGCCAGCGGCAGGCTGCTCATCAGGGCGTTTTCCTGCTGATAGCTGAGGCGACGGAGCATGCAGTTATGCTTCTGGGCGATACTGGATGCCTGAAATACATTGGTCTCCAGTTCCTGTTTCGTCTTTCCCGTATTCATCACAAGGAAAGTGATCAGGAACATCCTCTCGTTCTGGCTCTGCAGCTCCTGCAGAAGGACCTTGGCGTCCTTGCCATAAGTGGCCAGGTCGGAAGGGATGATGTCCATGTCGTAACCGGACCGGACCGCTTTCTTCTGCTCCTCGATCTTGGAACGGTCGAGCTCCGTGATCGTATGCTTGACGGTCTTGATCGCCTCCGTCTGGTCCACCGACTGGATGTGCATGGTCACGATCTGGCTGGATTCCATGTCGAGGAAGTCCTTTAAGAGCTGGTCGGAGAGGTCCGATGCCGTGATCGCCAGATAGCTCATGGCCCCGTAGAGATTTCCCATCCGGAAGGTCCGGCTCTCGGGAAAGGCAAAGGCTGTCGGCGCGATAAAGTCCTTTACGGACAGGCCGCTCTTTGCAAGCCATTTCCAATCGAAGCGGAAACGGTCCTCCGGCTCGCCCATGTGAAACATATCGTGCATCAGCTTGAGCCTGTCCTTTCCGTTGAGCGGCTTTGCCGTCACGCCCAGCTGGCGGAAGTTGTTCAGGATGTCGTTCATGACGTGGGCCAGCCTCGGCTTTGCCTGTTTGATGGAATCGGCCTCGATCCCGAAAGTCAGGTACTTGGTCTTGGTCAGGCCGTTGTTGCCCTGGGACAGCTGGGTCTTCAGCATCTGCGTATACTCCGCGCGGACCGGGTTGTAGCCGTCCCTTTGCGGCGGGATGCGGATGCTCTTTTCAAAGCTCTCGGCGTCTGTCGCCATGTTCATGAAAGACAGCTCGAAATGAATGCTGCTGTCGAAGAAATTCAGGAAGCTGCACCATTCCTCAAAGATCGCCGTCTTGTCCTCCTGCTGGGCCAGCTGGTAGTTGATGTCCTGGAACTGGACCGTCCTCGTGTAATAGTTATCACCGACCCGGCAGATCCCGTCGGGGAACATCCTCTCAAAGGGGATCGACTGCTGGGCCGTCCTGGGGACGCCGTCATTTTTTCTTGCCGCCTCGACGATCTTCTGCACCTGCTTTTTCTCGCTTTTTGTCAGGTTTGCCGGGAGCTTTACGTTTCGCCGCGCCGGCTTTTTCTGCATGAAAAACAATCTTTTCTACCTCCTTTTCCGCGACCGCCTGCCTGTGCAGGACGGCGTAGTAGTTGTCCGTCTGATAGGGCCGGATCTTCGGCCGGATGAATCTGGTCTCTATGAAATGCTTCGCGATGACCTCCAGCGGCTGTCCGTCCCTCTCGTACATGGCCAGCAGAAAGAGCGGCATCATGATGATGATCATGCCCATGGCTGCCAGAGAGATATTTCCGAGCTTTTTAAGCAGAAAAAAGGACGGCACACCGATGAGTGCGGCCGCCCCGAAACAGACAAGCTGTCGTTTGGTCAGGTTGAACAGTATTTTTGATTTGACCCGCGTCAGATCCCGCGGGACCGGGATATAGGCTGCCAATTTACCACCTCCTTGTCGGCTGCATACCGGATTTCTTATCTTTCATCAGTGGGCGTTGAATACGCTCTTTGCCAGGCTTCCTGTCTTAAAGAGCGTGAAGCACAGAAGCACCGTGTAGCCCAGGACGCCCCAGATCGAAGCAATGATGTGATCCGTAAACGAAATGTTCTGGACCAGCACCGCGTAGATCCCGATGCAGATCATGATGAGGAAGCCTTGGAAGCCGAGTGCCGCAAGGGACCGGAGATAATTCTGCCCGATCTGGCTCTGCTCGCGGTTTCCGAAGGTCGCGAACGGGATCGGGGCCAGGCTTACCATGAGGTAGATCTCGATCATACGTCCGTAGACAATGACAAAGATGAGGACCGAAAGGATCATGGAACACAGCTGCACCACAAAGGATGACAGGAAGAGGCCAAGAAGCGGCCCGAGTTCCATGGCTTCCAGCGTGTCCCGGATCGCCTCCAGCTGGGAGCCGTCGACAGCGGTGCTCCCGCTGATCAGTCCCGCGCTGGCGTTGACTACGTGCTGGGCGACATCGAAGATCGCCATCGTGATATTGAAAGTGTTCGTGATCAGCATGACAGCCACGAAGGTCTTGAACACCCATTTGAAAAATATCCATGTTTC